>CAURIB010000103.1:0-6287 GCA_963524795.1 uncultured Streptococcus sp. | reverse complement strand
AATGACAAGCACCAAACCCATGAATTGCTCTTTGGAGATCCGCTTGAGGTGGTAGAGCTATCTCGCAATTCTCAGGAATTTTTCCTCCTACAACGCATCCAGGATGAAGTACACCGTTTTGCCATCACCTTCCACCGTCAACTGCGCTCTAAAAATTCTTTCTCCTCTCAATTGGATGGAATTGAAGGCCTGGGTCCAAAACGCAAGCAGAACTTGATGAAATATTTCAAATCTCTGACAAAAATCAAAGAAGCCAGTGTGGATGAAATTGTGGGAGTTGGTATACCAAGAGCAGTAGCAGAGGCTGTTCACCAACACTTGAATCCTCAAGAGCGTGTAGAACTAGCTCAGGTAGCTGAGTCACCTGCTGAATACAAGTGATAAAGTAGTAAGAAAAGGTTTTTGCTTTAGCGAGTGCAAGCTAGTCAGAATTATGGTAAAATAGATAAGATATGACTAAAGAATTTCATCATGTAACGGTCATGCTCCATGAAACCATTGATATGCTTGATGTAAAACCTGACGGTATTTACGTTGATGCGACCTTGGGTGGAGCAGGCCATAGCGAGTATTTATTAAGTAAATTAAGTGAAAAGGGGCATCTCTATGCCTTTGACCAGGACCAGAATGCCATTGACAATGCGCAAAAACGTCTGACGCCTTATATCGAAAAAGGAATGGTTACCTTCATCAAGGACAACTTTCGTCATTTGCAGGCACGTTTGCAGGAAGCAGGTGTAGAAGAAATTGATGGCATTTGTTATGACTTGGGAGTTTCGAGCCCGCAATTGGATCAGCGTGAGCGAGGTTTTTCTTATAAAAAAGATGCGCCACTGGATATGCGGATGAACCAGGAAGCTAGTCTGACAGCCTATGAAGTGGTGAACCACTATGACTATCATGACTTGGTTCGTATTTTCTTCAAGTATGGCGAGGACAAATTCTCTAAACAGATTGCGCGTAAGATTGAACAAGTACGTCAAGTGAAGCCAATCGAGACAACGACTGAGTTGGCAGAGATTATCAAGTCTGCTAAGCCTGCCAAGGAGCTCAAGAAGAAGGGCCATCCTGCCAAGCAGATTTTCCAGGCTATTCGAATTGAAGTTAACGATGAACTGGGAGCGGCAGATGAGTCCATCCAGCAAGCTATGGAGATGTTGGCTCTAGATGGTAGAATCTCAGTGATTACCTTTCATTCCTTAGAAGACCGCTTGACCAAGCAATTGTTCAAGGAAGCTTCAACAGTGGAAGTTCCAAAAGGTTTGCCCTTCATCCCAGATGATCTCAAGCCCAAGATGGAATTGGTATCCCGTAAGCCAATCTTGCCAAGTGCAGAAGAATTAGAAGCCAATAATCGTTCCCACTCAGCCAAGCTTCGAGTGGCAAGAAAAATTCACAAGTAAGAGGAAATAATGGCAGAAAACAGAGGAACAACGAGCCAATTGCTACAAGCTCGTATAAAAAAATTTTCACGTGTTGAAAAGGCCTTTTACTTTTCAATTGCCATCACAGCACTTGTCTTAGCAATCAGTGTAGTCTATATGCAGACTCAACTTTTGCAGGTTCAGAGTGATTTGACAACAGTCAATTCACAAATTGAGGAAAAAAAGACAGAGCTGGATGATGCTAAACAAGAAGTTAATGAATTGATCCGATCAGAACGTTTGACCGGAATTGCAGACTCACAAGACTTGCAATTAAATAATGAAAATATCCGATCGGCGGAGTAGTAAATGAAAAACTGGAAAGAACGAATCATACGCTTTGCCATTAAAAATCGCAAATCTCCAACAGAAAACCGCAGACTAGTGGGAAAGAATTTGAGCCTTCTGGCTGTCTTTCTCTTTGCTGTTTTTTTGGTTAACTTTGCGGTAATTATTGGTACAGGCTCAAAATTTGGTGTTGACCTAGTTAAGGAAGCAAGCAAGGTCCACCAAACAACTCGGACAGTTCCTGCAAAACGAGGAACTATCTATGACCGTAATGGTACACCAATCGCAGAAGATGCAACATCCTACAACATTTATGCGATTATCGATAAGGAATATAAATCTGCAAATGGGAAAATTCTCTATGTAGAGGAGTCTCAGTATAGCAAGGTTGCGGAAGTCTTCCATAAATATCTAGATATGGATGAATCCTACGTCAAGGAACAACTTTCTCAACCTAATCTTAAGCAAGTTTCCTTTGGGGTAAAGGGAAATGGTATTACCTATGCCAATATGATGTCCATAAAAAAGGATTTGGAAACAGCTAAGGTTGAGGGAGTTGATTTTACAACAAGCCCAAATCGAAGCTATCCTAATGGGAAATTTGCTTCATCTTTCATCGGACTAGCGCAGTTGCATGAAAATGAAGATGGTTCAAAGAGTCTCATTGGGACGTCTGGTGTCGAGAGTTCCTTGAATAGCTTGTTAGCGGGAACAGATGGTATCATTACCTACGAAAAAGACCGCTTAGGTAATATTGTTCCAGGTACGGAGCAAGTTACCCGACAGACTGTAAACGGAAAAGACGTCTATACGACCCTATCTAGTCCTTTACAATCTTTCATGGAAAGTCAAATGGATGCCTTCCAAGAAAAAGTCAAGGGTAAATATATGACTGCGACCTTGGTTAGTGCTAAGACGGGAGAGATTCTCGCTACAACTCAAAGACCGACCTTTGATGCTGATACCAAAGAAGGGATTACAGAGGACTTTGTCTGGCGTGATATCCTTTATCAAAGTAACTATGAACCAGGATCAACCATGAAGGTAATGACTCTGGCGGCCGCTATTGACAATAAAACATTCCCTGGAGGAGAGTCTTTTAATGCTTCCGAATTAAAAATTGCTGATGCTACCATCAAGGACTGGGATGTAAATGATGGGTTAACGAGTGGTGGAATAATGACATACTCGCAAGGTTTTGCCCACTCTAGTAATATCGGAATGACCTTGTTAGAGCAAAAGATGGGAGATGCAACTTGGTTGGATTATCTCAATCGTTTCAAATTCGGAATTCCAACAAGATTTGGGATGAGTAATGAGTATGGTGGACAATTGCCTGATGACAATATTGTCAATATTGCCATGAGTTCCTTCGGTCAGGGTATTTCTGTAACTCAAGCGCAAATGCTCAGAGCTTTTACAGCTATTGCTAATGATGGAGTTATGCTGGAGCCTAAATTTATCAGTGCTTTATATGATCCAAATGATGAGACGGTTCGTAAGTCGAAAAAAGAAGTAGTGGGGAATCCTGTTTCCAAGGAAGCGGCAAGTGTAACTAGAGATCATATGGTTATGGTAGGTACAGATCCTACCTATGGTACTATGTACAATCACAGTACTGGTAAGGGAACAATCAATGTTCCAGGACAAAATGTTGCCTTGAAATCAGGAACAGCTCAGATTGCAGATGAGAAAAATGGAGGCTACCTGCGAGGGGAAACAAACTATATCTTCTCAGTTGTCTCTATGCATCCCGCAGAAAATCCAGATTTTATCCTCTATGTGACAGTTCAACAACCGGAACATTATTCTGGGATTCCGTTAGGAGAATTCGCAAACCCTATCTTGGAAAGAGCTTCGGCCATGAAAGAAACGCTCAATCTTCAATCTACAGCTAAAAGCTTGGATCAGGTAACATCTACAACCAGTTATGCAATGCCAGAAATGAAGGATTATAGTCCTGGAGATTTGGCGGAGGAGCTACGTCGTAACCTTGTTCAACCAATTGTTATCGGTTCAGGGACAAAAATCAAGGAAAGCTCTGTAGCAGAAGGGACAAATCTAGATGCTAATGAGCAAATCTTACTTCTTTCTGACAAGGTAGAGGAGATGCCTGACTTATACGGTTGGACTAAGAAAAATATCGAAACCCTTGCCAAGTGGTTGAATATCGAGGTTGAATTTGAGGGTGCGGGTAATACTGTCAAACAACAAAGCGTTCGTGCCCATACAGCTTTGAAAGATATCGAGAAAATAAAAATAACATTAGGAGATTAGAATGCTTATTTCTATCCTTGCTGGAATATCTGCCTTTATTCTTACAGTTATTGGTATTCCAGCCTTTATCCGTTTTTACCGAAAAGCACAAATTACTGGTCAACAGATGCATGAGGATGTCAAGCAACACCAAGCAAAAGCAGGAACACCAACCATGGGAGGGCTTGTCTTTCTCGTAACAGGAGTTGTAGTCAGCTTTGTATTTGCACTTTTGACCAATCAATTGACCAACAATCTAGGGATGATTCTATTTATCCTAGTCTTGTATGGTTTGGTTGGTTTCTTGGATGATTTCCTCAAGGTCTTTCGCAAAATCAATGAAGGGCTTAATCCAAAACAAAAACTCTTGCTTCAACTAGTCGGAGGAGTTATCTTCTATTTCTTCTATGAAAGAGGTGGAGATATCTTAAATGTATTTGGTTATCCCTTGCATTTAGGTGTTCTATATATTCTCTTTGCCCTCTTTTGGTTAGTTGGTTTCTCAAATGCAGTTAACCTGACTGATGGAATTGATGGTTTGGCAAGTATTTCGGTGGTGATTAGTCTATCTGCCTACGGAGTGATTGCTTATGTGCAAAATCAGTTAGATATCTTCTTAGTGATTTTAGCCATGATTGGTGGTTTGCTTGGCTTCTTTGTCTTTAACCACAAACCAGCTAAAGTCTTCATGGGAGATGTTGGGAGCCTAGCTCTTGGAGGAATGTTGGCTGCTATCTCAATGGCTCTTCACCAAGAGTGGACTCTTCTATTGATTGGTCTAGTGTATGTCTTTGAAACAACATCTGTCATGATGCAGGTCAGCTATTTTAAACTGAGTGGAGGTAAGCGTATCTTCCGGATGACACCTGTTCATCACCATTTTGAGCTGGGTGGTTTTTCTGGAAAAGGGCAAGCCTGGAGTGAGTGGAAGGTCGACTTCTTCTTCTGGGGAGTAGGCTTGCTAGCGAGCTTGTTAACCTTGGCTTTCTTGTATCTGTTCTAAAAAAGAATGAGAATAAAAAACCTGAGAAGGATTGAGGTCCTTCTCTTTTCTGTTTTTTCCTACAGTTTATTGCTATCCCTTTCTCAAAAGTTGGTGAATTTATGATAAAATGGAGATAGAAAGTTTAAATTATGAGTTATTTTAAAAAGTATAGATTTGACAAATCCAAGTTTAAGTTAGGGATGCGAACTTTCAAGACAGGGATCGCTGTTTTTTTGGTCCTCATGATTTTTGGATTTTTTGGTTGGAAGGGACTTCAAATCGGAGCTCTAACAGCAGTGTTTAGTTTGAGAGAAGACTTTGATAAGAGTGTCCATTTTGGGACATCACGTATTTTAGGGAATAGTATCGGTGGTTTTTATGCCCTGATTTTCTTTCTCTTAAATAATCTTTTTCACGGTGCCTTCTGGGTAACCCTCCTAGTTGTACCCGTTTGTACCATGTTAACCATTATGACAAATGTTGCCATGAACAATAAAGCAGGTGTTATCGGTGGAGTTGCGGCTATGTTGATTATTACCTTATCAATTCCAAATGGTGAGACTGTTTTGTACGTATTTGCCCGAGTTTTTGAAACATTTATGGGTGTTTTTGTAGCAATTCTTGTAAATTACGATATTGATCGTTTACGAAGCATTTTACTGAAAAAAACAAAATAATGTCACAAGATATAACATTATTGATTGACGATTGAATATTTTTAGACTATAATAGACAGAAAGAAGGAAGTGTACATGAAGGAAAAAGAATTTCGTCGCAATATGGCAGTTTTCCCTATTGGTAGTGTTATGAAGTTGACTGATCTTTCGGCTCGCCAGATTCGTTATTATGAAGATCAGGACTTGATTAAGCCTGATCGAAACGAAGGTAATCGTCGGATGTATTCTTTAAATGATATGGATCGGTTGCTTGAGATTAAGGATTATATCTCTGAAGGTCTGAACATTGCTGCTATCAAGAAAAAATATGCTGAACGTGAGGCGAAAGCTAAAAAACCAGTCAGTCAAACTGAGGTGCGTCGGGCCCTTCGGAATGAGGTTCTTCAACAAAGTCGCTTTGCTTCTCAACAATCACCTTTTGGTCGCGGTTAGGCAACCGCTAGTCGTCATATATAAGGAGAAAAGCCATGCCAATCACAGCTGCAGATATTCGTCGTGAAGTTAAGGAAAAAAATGTAACCTTTATCCGTCTCATGTTTTCAGATATTTTGGGAACAATGAAAAACGTCGAAATTCCTGCTACAGATGAACAACTAGACAAGGTCTTGTCAAACAAGGCTATGTTTGATGGATCTTCTATTGAAGGGTTTGTTCGTA
>CAURIB010000102.1:0-6379 GCA_963524795.1 uncultured Streptococcus sp. | reverse complement strand
GTGATCGATGCTCGCATCACACAACACCGTCCACTTCCAGTAGAAGTACTTGAGTTGGATCCAAAACAACACTCAGAAGAAGCGATCAAAGCCTTTAAGGAAAAATACGAAGCAGAAGAACTCGTACCATTCCGTCTCTTCTTGGAAGAAGAAGGATTGCAATCACGCGCAATTAAATAATTCCTCTTGTCGAAAATCAAAGATAAATTTTGTAGACTTCTTTATTAGGTTACTGCCGACGATTCCATCATTGAAACCATAATTTTCAATGATGGAATCTAGTGCGGATCCTAGAAAAAGTCCCAAAGGATTTTTCATAGTTTGATGAGCAAAGATTTGCCATCAAACTTGGTTCCACCTTGTTTATTCTTTGATTTTCATAGAGCGTAACTTGAAAAGATCGGAGCCATCCGGTCTTTTTATGGAGAATAGTAAATGAATTTAAATCAATTAGATATTATCGTTTCAGATGTTCCCCAAGTCTGTGCGGAACTGGAGAATATATTGGATAAAAAGGCAGACTATGTTGATGATGGTTTTGCTCAGTTTACGATTGGCAGTCACTGTCTTATGTTATCCCGAAATCATTTGATTCCTTTAGAAGATTTTCAGTCAGGCATCATTCTTCACATCGAGGTAGAAGATGTAGACCAGAATTACCAACGGTTGAAAGATCTTGGTATCCAGATTTTAAATGGCCCAGCTATAACCGATTGGGGAACAGAAAGCCTGCTAGTTGAAGGGCCTGCTGGTCTAGTGATTGATTTTTATCGTATGAAGTAGGGCGCATAGTCATTTGACGTTAACCTTAGCTATTTTTAAAACAGAATGTGAGAATGCGAACTATTGAAAAGATCGGAGCCATCCGGTCTTTTTATTTGGTGTCTTTTATGTTAAAATAGAGTCATCATCATGTATGAAGGAGAAAAATATGCCAACAAGTTTCTTTCTATTATTTGGCTTAATGATGTTAGGTTTTGCTGCCTTCATTTATTTTATGTTTGACTTTTTTATCTTGAATAATTACAGAAATGCCAAGAGATGTACCGAAAGAACGGAAGGAGTTATTATCCGATATTCCTATGCTCTTTATAATGGGATTAGTCTCCCAGTTGTTGAATACACTGTTGACGGGAACCAATACACGGTCGTCGGACCGAAATTTCTATCGGCTATTTCAAATACAATCAGTACTCCCTTAGGTTCAATCGTATCTGATGTAAAAACGGATAATTTTGAAAATGGTGAAATTCCACAAGTTTTAAGATATAAAGTTAAGGGTAATAGTTTTTTGTCTTATACAAAATCTCCACTTAAAGAACGCTTTCCAATTGGTGGAAAAGTTGCTGTTTATTATGATCCTAAAAAACCAAAACATTCCTATGTAGAAAGACCACTAAAATCTGGGCGATATGCATGGTTGGCAAAATGTTTTATCTATCTCAATGTTTTTATTATGGTTGCTCTAGCTTTCTTTATCATGTTCATACTTCCAAATCTTATGAAATAATAGTTTTTTGTAGATTTATCAAAAGTATGAAATCCATATCGTTACTATTTTTATAAAATATTCTCCCTACTTTATAAGATATGAAAAAGAGTTCAAGTGGAACTCTTTTTTTGCTATAATGAAGGGAGAAAAATCAGACAGGAGATTGATATGTCAGAACCATTATTTTTACAATCAGTTATGCAAGAAAAAATTTGGGGTGGAACCAAGCTTCGTGATGAGTTCGGCTACGACATCCCGAGTGAAAAAATTGGGGAATATTGGGCTATCTCGGCTCATCCAAATGGCGTTTCAAAGGTGGCTAATGGTCGTTTTGAGGGAACAGACCTAGCTACTTTGTATGCGGAACACCGTGAATTATTTGGCAATCGTCCAGAGCCAGTATTTCCACTTTTGACCAAAATCCTTGATGCCAATGACTGGCTCAGTGTTCAAGTTCATCCAGACGATGCTTATGGACTAGATCATGAAGGCGAACTCGGAAAAACAGAGTGCTGGTACATCATCGCCGCAGATGAAGGTTCTGAGATTATCTATGGCCACAATGCCAAATCAAAAGAAGAACTCCGTCAGCAAATCGAAGATAAGAACTGGGATGCCTTGCTGACCAAAGTACCAGTTAAAGCTGGAGATTTCTTCTATGTACCAAGTGGCACCATGCACGCTATCGGTGCAGGCATCTTGATTCTTGAAACCCAGCAGTCTAGTGATACAACCTACCGTGTTTATGACTTTGACCGTAGGGATGATAATGGCAACTTGCGTGAGCTTCATCTTGAAAAATCCATCGATGTTTTAAACATCGGTGAGCCTGCAAATAGCCGTCCTGTGACTGTCAAAGCAGATGATTTGCGTTCAACTTTACTTGTCTCTAATGATTTCTTCGCAGTTTACAAGTGGGAAATTACTGGAAAAGTTGACTTTGAAAAAACAGCTGATTACAGCTTGTTAAGTGTCTTGACTGGTCAAGGTCAGCTCATTGTAGACGGTAAGGAATATCCAATCCAAAAAGGTAGCCACTTTATCTTGCCAAGCGATGTTGAAGCATGGACTTTGGAAGGTCAAGGTCTAGAATTGATTGTTAGTCATCCATAAAAAGAAAGGGCCTGAGTTCATTACTCAAGTCCTTTTTTGTATTTACATAAATTGGGCAATAAAAACCACGATGATGATGATAGGAATGATGTAGCGAAGAAGGAAGAGCCAGACTTTGAAAAGTCCTTGTTTCCATGGTGTTTCATCAAGATGAAGTTCCTCCATAGCCAATGCTTTTTTGAAAATGTAGCCTGTAAAGAGAGACAAGCAGAGAGCACCAAATGGCATGAGGAGATTGGAAACCAAGAAATCCATAGCATCAAAGAAGGTTTTCCCAAAGATTTGAACATCCGCCATGACACCGTAGGATAGGGCCGAAGGGATACCAAAGATAAAGGTCAAGATACCTAAAATAAGACTCCATTTATTACGTTTTTCGTTATCTTGGTCAGTGATATTTCCAACATTAATTTCCAGCATAACGACAGAAGAAGTGACCGTCGCAAAGAGGAAGAGCAAGAGAAAGAGGATGTAGAAAATCGTACCAAAAGGCATCTTGTCAAAGAGTTGGGGCAAGACGATAAAGAGGAGACTCGGACCACCTTCAGACTGGATATTGAAGGCTGACATAGCTGGGAAAATAGCTAGTCCTGCCATGATCGATACAGAAATGTTCATGGCAACGATAGACATACCTGATTGGACCAGATTGGTTTTCTTATCTAGGTAAGAAGCATAGGTCAACATGGCCGTAACCCCGAGGGACAAAGCAAAGAATGACTGTCCTAGAGCATAGAGGAAACCAGCACTTGTCAGTTTTGAAAAGTCAGGTTTGAGGAAGTAAACCACACCTTCCATGGCATTTGGCAAGCTAAGAGAGCGCCCGATAATAATGACAAAGATGATAAATAGCAGGGGCATCATGACCTTAGATGCTCTTTCAATTCCTTTTTGGACTCCCTTAGATACGATAAAGATGTTGAGGAAGATAAAAAGAGTTTGAGACCCAAGGGCAATCCAAGGATTTGAAATGATGTCTGTAAAGAGTTGGGCATAATCACTGCTAATCCCAACTTGGAAGGCTTTAGCAATAGCGATACCTAGATAAACTAAAACCCATCCTCCGATAACACTGTAAAAGGATAAGAGGATGAAAAGGGCAAAGGCACCGATCCAACCGATAAAATTGTATTTGCTATTGTTGCCAAGTTTTCCAAAGGTTTTGATTGCTGACACGCCAGCGCACCGACCGAGGGCAAACTCAGCCAAGAGAAGTGGAAATCCAATCAATAGTGTCGAGATGAGAAAGACCAGTAAAAAACCTCCCCCACCATTGGCAGCAGTCATGTAAGGGAACTTCCAAACGGCCCCAAGACCAATAGCAGAACCTGCAGATGCAAGGATAAAGCCTAGTTTTGAGCCCCATTGCGATTTTTCAGACATTGTTAAACTCCAATCTATTTCTAAATAATAAAAGGCTACTTGAGTTGTCAAATAGCCTTCTCTCAATTGCTCTTTTGAGCTTATTCTTTGATTGATAGACTTGATTATCCTATCATGATTTTTCAAGTCTGTCAAGAAAGCGATTTTCATGTTTTTATAAAAAATATGATAAAATACTTGACTCTCCTCAAAGGGGAGGGTATATACTATTTATGTGAGGAGGAAATCATGTACCATATCAAAGAAGCTGCGCAACTTTCAGGTGTCTCCGTCAAGACCCTCTACCATTATGATAAGATAGGACTCTTGGTTCCTTTAAAGTCGGAAAATGGCTATCGAACCTACAGTCAGGAGGATTTGGAACGCCTTCAGGTTATTCTTTATTACAAATATCTAGGCTTTTCTTTAGAAAAGATAGCAGAGCTATTAAAGGAAGAAAGGAAAAATTTATTGCCTCATTTGACCAGGCAGTTGGACTATTTGACTCGAGAAAGGGAACATCTGGATACCTTGATTTCAACCTTGCAAAAAACCATTCAAGAACAAAAAGGAGAAAGAAAAATGACTATTGAGGAAAAATTCACTGGATTTAGCTATCAAGACAATCAAAAATACCACCAAGAGGCTGTAGACAAGTATGGCCAAGAAATCATGGATCAAGCGCTCGAGCGCCAAAAAGGTCACGAAGACGAAGCTACGGCTGCCTTCAACCAAGTCTTTCAAGCCATGGCACAAAATCTTCGAGATGGTCTACCTGTAACAGCATCTGAAAACCAAGAAGAGGTAGCTAAGCTATTGCAAGCCATCCGTACTTATGGATTTGACTGTTCTATCGAGGTCTTTGGTTATATCGGAAAAGGCTATGTCTATAATCCAGAGTTTAAGGAAAACCTTGATAAGTTTGGACAGGGAACAGCCCAGTACACATCAGATGTCATTGCCCACTATGTAAGCACACAAACTCGATAAAACTCAAAGACTAAGCTAAGGTTGACAAAGCTGGTGACAGAATTTTATACTCTTCGAAAATCTCTTCAAACCACGTCAGCTTCCATCTGCAACCTCAAAGCTGTACTTTTAGCAGACTGTGGCTAGCTTTCTAGTTTGCTCTTTGATTTTCATTGAGTATTAGTAGGAGGACACAGACCTAGCTTGAAGATTTGATAAGATAAAATCGGCGGAGTGACCTCTGCCGATTTACTGTTATTTGAGTTGGTAAGACCAGTCTTCTCCGTCATTGTAGTAAAAGAACTCACTGAGGTCCTCTTCGAGAAAAACACGAAGCATATCATGCATATCTTCAGTAGCTAATTTTAGATGAGATAGATTTTCAAAATCCTCCCACCAGACATTTCCTTCGTCTGAAGATTGGAGCTCACCAGTAAAGTGTTCTGTTTTGTAAAAGAGGACAACATAGCGATAATCTGCATCATCATACCAATCTTTGATACCACGGAGTTGGGGTTTAGAAATGGTCAGGCCAGTTTCTTCTTTCACTTCTCGAATGACAGCATCGACAAAGGATTCGCCACGCTCAACATGGCCACCAGGAAAAGTAATGCCAGGCCAGTTAGGACTAACTCGGTCTTGAACTAGGACCTTGTCCCCATTTTTAATCAAGCACATGTTGACAAATTCGACTGATTCTCTTCTGCTCATATTATTTTTCCTATTTTGTTAGTAATTTTTCTACCACGTTTAACTTTCGCATGGTCAGATCAACGCCGAACAGCTTTTCAAGATAGTTGGTATTAAGTTTTTTTCGTTTTGCAGTTCTAGGGAGATAAAGGTAAAGACAATGGTTGCCGATACAAATTTCTTCTTCACCATAGTCACTATCCAATTTTTCTAATGGTAGACTTTGGATATCATTTTGAAAAAGGATCACATGTATTCGGTCAAAAAGATAGTGTTTTCCAAATGGGTTTTCTTGGACAATTTTTGCAAAATCATTTTTGTTCTTGATTACCATTTTTAAATCAGCACCAATTTTTTCCTTTATTAGAGTGTGAACCTGCTCTCGTATTTCTTCCAGAGATAAGTCACTTTCAAGAATGATATTCCCACTTTGAATATAGGTTCGAACGTGTTGAAAATCAGCCTCTATCAAGATATCTACTAGATAAGACATTTTAGGGATAGCATTTTTTCCATTAGGAGTAACTCCCCTTAGTAAGATAATATGTTCCAAAGTAGTTCCTTTCTTATCTAACATCCTTAGATACTAAATCATTTATAGATTAAGTTTGAGCCTGCCACCCAGCCAGTACAGAGGGCAGAAGTGATGTTAAAGCCACCCGTGTGGGCGTTGATATCTAGGACCTCTCCAGCAAAGTGAAGGCCAGGAACCAGTTTGCTTTCCAGCGTTTTAGGATTGATTTCCTTGAGACT
>CAURIB010000101.1:0-6416 GCA_963524795.1 uncultured Streptococcus sp. | reverse complement strand
CTAACTCCAATTTACAGTCTAATCAATCTGACAAAGGGCAAGTTCTTTTAATCCTCTGTCGTACAGGAAGGTTAAACAAAAGTTGTCTGTTATATTTTGAACCTTGTGTTTACTCATTCCTCTAGGCAAGGCTATATCGCACAATTCTCTTGTTGCCAGAGAAAATAGCTTTTGCTTTCCCTTCCAGTCATCATTCTTAAATAGGGGGCTCAGGATAAGATAAGGCGAATTCGTAAAGATTCCATTGACACCAGCTTTTTTACCTGAAGCCTTTAAATGTTCAGATTCTAATAACTTTTCGATAATATGACCATCACTAGAGATTTTAACTAGGGCATAATAGTCCATGCCCCATTTATTGACAGAGGTTTGACTTTCTCCAGAGCTAAAGGCATAGAGCTCTTGCTGCCAATATTTCAGACTATCGATTTTAGGACAAACAACTGAGCTCCTGTCGTGGTGGTTTAAACCGTTTTTATCAATATGCGAATAAGTGGTCCACTTCGCCTGCTTTTTCTCTCTATCAAATTCTAAAAGGGCAAAGTTTCTTGCCTGATTGGTATAAACTCGATTTTCAAAACACACGGGGATCTGGTCGCTATCTGAAACTATTTGAAAATACCTCTCTTGAGCCTTTTTAGGAAGTATACTTTGCGGATCCTTTATAGCAATGATTTCTGGATGAGAAAAATAACCAGTATAATAGACTATTTCCTTACCAGCCTTGATGATGCCAATATTTTGTCCATCTGTAAAGAGTAGAGGCTCTTCCTCCCAAACATGGTCACAATCCCAAGCATCTATCTCCTTCACACCCAAAGGCGATACTTCAAGCAGACAGTAGCGATTGAAAGCTTCCTTCTCACTGGTCAAGACAAAGGCTCTACCATCCTGTAACATGACAGAATTGAGAACACTATTGTAGTCCTTGTCTAGTTCCCATTTCTTCAATAGGCTTAACTTTAACTTCCCCATTTTCTTCCTCCTAATACTCAATGAAAATCAAAGAGCAAACTAGGAAGCTAGCCAAAGGCTGTACTCGAGTACGGCAAGGCGAAGCTGACGTGGTTTGAATTTGATTTTTGAAGAGTATAAACAATCACCATTCATTGATGGCAAATAGAATGGCTAATCGAATATTTCTTAGCAACTGATTCGAAAGTTCATCGTATACTTGACCCAGTCCCTTATCTTGTGCCAGCCATCCAGGTTCATCATTCCAGGAGCCCATTCCTCCAAAAACATCCGCTGCACTTGCAGCTCTAAATATATTTTGATTTTGTGGCGGAATTTGAGGCTCCTCGAGCACCTTAGTAGCATCAAGGGTAAGTAAATGGTTTCTAGCAGAGTGAAAGACTTTGGCAAAGTTCTCACATTCAATTTTACTTGCTAAATCTTCTATACGAGTCAATATGTCCTTAAATTCTTCGATATTATTTTCATAGTGGGGAAGGTCTTGAAAAGACCTTTCCCATTCATACTCGGTGTAGGTAACATCCCAGCCTCTGCCTGGGGAAGCAGATTTCCAATTTGGTAGGAAATAACTTGCCTTCCCATCTTTATAAAAACAGAGAATTGAACTCTGTGTCGTATTGGAGAAACCTAAAATACCTCTGTCATTTACTGAGATAGGGCAAAATAATTTTAAGTCCTTCAAACCTTTTTCCTTAAGATTTTCAAACCAATCAGCTACAGAACGTTCTATATCTTCCCCATTTTCTGACAGCAAAATTTGAAAACTCAACTTATTTGTATATTTTTCAGGCTTATAGCATATTTCTTTACCACTTTTTAAAGCCTTCCTAGCTGCTGCCACGATACAGGCTATCTGATACATTTGTCCATTCATATGATTTCTTCCATTATCCCTTCAATCAAATTTGTAAGGCTCTCTGCTGCATAGATTACCTGATCAGGATCATGGATGTAGCAAATAACCTGACCTTCCTGACCCTCCTTGTCTGGATCAAAATCCAGCATGAGATAACAAGAGTCGCAATACTGAGCAAAAGGAAGCCATTTTTTATTAAAAAGATAGGGCTTAATTCTACTATCACGCATATTTTCTAGGTCTTGACTAGAAAAATAGTCGGGAAATTCGGTTAACAGAGCATCTCTATTTTGAAAGTATTTTTTACAAGTCTCAATTTCCTGCAGACTCATGAGAGAAAAAGTCAAATCTCTCTGGTCAATTACACAAGGTAAAATAGAGAGGTATTTACTCCCATTTTTATAGCTATAAAGCTCTTTGAAGTCACTAGGTAGACGAATGCCAAATATTTCCTCAAAGGCTTGAAGCTCTTCCTCGGAAGCACCAGAAATATTCTGATAATCATCTAGGTATTCCTCTTCCACAGGATCATCCAAATCCCAGTCTTCAAAATACTCACAAATATAAGTTTCTATTTTTTTAACTTGGTCAATTAGTTGCATCATTTCACCATGATTTCTTTATTTTATCTGTCTTCCAATGCTTTTTACCGCTTATAACTTGTTTTTTCTAGGAGAAGGGATTCAGGATTTTGCTTAATCCAAGCAAGAGTCAATTGGCAGAGGCGGTCCAGGCGAGACTCGTCATCAAAATCTTTCCCATGAACTTGAGCAATAAGCTCTTTAGTCTCTGCTAATTCTTGTTCTGAAAGAGAGCTTCCTAGAGACAAGTATTGAGGGAGAGTCTGAAGCATTTTTCTATAGTCCCTGTTCCAGTTGGCCCCACCATTGCGATCCAGTTCATCTCGAACTCGACCTGGGATACGGATAACTTCTCCCTGAACAGTTTTTGCTGCGCCACTTGAAGGGATTAAGAAGGACCAAAGTTCCTCATATTGCTCCTCCCAACTACCTTCTTTTACGAGAATCGTAGAAACTCCATCATGGCTTATTCGTTTGGCTACTGGCTTGACATCAAACAAACCGTAAAGTTTGGCTAAACCTTTATCTGCTGCTTCTAGATAGTCAGGATTGATTCCTTCTCTATGAAATTCAAAATCCTTACCGATATTTTCGACCTTTTCTTTCATGGCTGGTGTTTTCTTAGCACCAGAATCCAGCAGCATAGAGGCGATTTCAGCTGTTTGGGCAATATAGATTCCCCGACAGACAGTGAGAACGGAGTCTAGGGGAGTCTGTCCCCTATCATTTTTAGAGTTGACATTTGCTCCCTTTTCTAAAAGAAGCGCAACGGTCTTAGGATGAAAAAACTCAGCTGCCATGTGTAGAGGTCTATTTCCATAAGTATTGCTTTTTTCAATATCTGCTCCCAATTCAAGCAAGAGTTTTACAGTATCTCTCCCCATGGTTGCCTGACGATACAAAGGAGTCGCTCCATAATAATCAGGGATATTGATATCCAAGCCCTGTTCGACAAGCCAGATAACCAATTCATCCGGGACTCCTCCCATATGCAGAGGTGTACATAAGCTAAATCTTCCATCATGAGCGGTTAATTCACAACGATCATAGACTGCTTTAAGGGCTTCAATATTTCCTTCGTCCATTAAATCCTTAAACTCTTTTGGTAATGCAACTCTTTTCTTTGCCATTTTTAGTTCCTTTCTTCTGATTCAGCATCTAGGCCAAGCCAATGAAGTTTGTCAACCGTTTTCAAAGTCATGACTTGTCCATCATAATCATTTTTCAACTCAAGACCGTTTTGCTCAATAGATATATGATTGTACCAGTGGTCTAGGCTGGCGTATTCCCCCATATGAATGTTGATGAGTATACTGGTTATCGGATTCCACGTTCCTTTCTTAACAGTTTCAGCTAAAAGGTAGTAAGCGTCTAAGAATATGAGATTTCTCCCATAGATCCAAAAGGGCAGATCAATCCCCAACAAAGGC
This sequence comes from uncultured Streptococcus sp., assembly GCA_963524795.1. Lineage (GTDB taxonomy): Bacteria > Bacillota > Bacilli > Lactobacillales > Streptococcaceae > Streptococcus. Next base: position 2,574 of record CAURIB010000101.1, on the reverse strand, counting down.
AACTTGGCAGAAAAAATCTCATCACCGTGTGGTGGCACGGTTTCATAATGAAACTCTATCTCACTGCCATAATAGGCAATCAAGGCTCCCTGACATCCGATATTTTGAGGAATTCCTTCCTCAGCTACTATAAATTCCATGTCCTGCTCCTTCTATTTTCAATCATAAAATCCGACCAGACTCTGCCAGAATATCAAACTGGACGCATGGCCTATTCTAGTCATCAAGTGGATGAAGTCACTTTCACAACCCTTCCAAACTGCAGATTGAGCCGTTCCCATGGCTCTAACTAATGCTAGAAAATCTGGTGCCAGCCATATTTTTTCAGCATAGTTCATCTCTGCATCAAGAGCATAGACCGCCCCAGATTGACAATCCAGCAAAATAGTGTAGGGATCTCCATTTGCAATAATGATCAAGCCTCTTTCTTGTAGAGTCGAGTAATCGTGGTATTCCAAATTGCGATTGATTAGCCAAGTAAGACTAGTGTCGTCCCCATATCCAAATTGGTAACTTAAAAAACCGACCTGCCCCCAGTTATAGGCCAGAATATATTTCCTAAAAATCGGATCCAAATCTTTTATTTGCAGTTGTTTTTTCAAACGATCCAGTTCAGACACGGGCAGTTCAGTATGGCTCAGGACAATCCCTTCTCTTATCTCAGGGTCAAGTCCTTGTATTGCTTCCTCAATAATGGAAATGATTTGGTCAATTGTCAATAATTCCATTGTCGACCTCCGACTATACATAGGGCATTATCTAGGGTAAGCTAGCTGGTTTGGGACTTTATTTATCTGATGAACTTTCTTATCTCTATTATACCTCAAAGCTATCTAACAGGGATAAACTACCAGTATTTTCAGGGATTTTTTTGGTCAACAACTTCTCCTAATTAAAGCAAAAAGCCATTCCTCAAGGGAACAGCTTTTTCACTTATAATTAAAGGTTTCCCCAGCCAACTTATCTGCTAACTTAGGAAAGAGGGTGTAAAACTTATGGGCTAGATTGAGTAAGATTGGGAGATTGAGCTCGCGTTTGTTTTTTCCTATGGTCTTAACAATTTTTTTAGCTACTGCATCAGGCTCGAGTAGGAAGCGGTCAACCGACTTGAGATAGGTCCCATCTGGATCAGCCTGGTCAAAAAATCCTGTACGGATTGGTCCTGGATTGACCGTCGTTACAAAAACACCGTAGGACATAAGTTCTAAGCGCAGAGCATTTGAAAAACCGATAGCCGCAAACTTGGTCGCTGAGTAAAGACTGGACTTAGCAGTTGCTATCAAACCCGCCATACTGACGATATTGATGATATGACCTTTTTGCATTTCCTTCATGTGAGAAGCAACCAAACGAGATAGATTCATGAGAGCAAAGGTGTTAACCTCAAACATTTGATGAATATCTTGATTAGAAATCTTGTCAAAATCCTCAAAAATCCCGTAGCCAGCGTTGTTAATCAAAACATCAATCTTACCATAACGCTGGTAGAGTTCAGCAACTAGTTCTTCTAAGGCTTGAACGTCGGTAATATCAATTTCAATCAATTTTGCATGGGGATGGTTTCCGTATAGTTGGGCTAATTTTCCCTTATTTCTACCAAGCAAGATGAGTTGGTCATTTTGCAAGAGTTTGACCATTTCTTGAGCTAGACCCCCGCTAGCACCTGTAATGAGAATGTTTCGCATGATTCTCCTTTCTCTAGCAACTAGATTTCCACTTCTTCAAGGTCTTTAACTACATGGACATTTTCAAAAATCGTTGCAGCATCTTTCTTAAGCTGGCTGATATCTTTTGAAAGAAAACGGGCGCTGATATGGTTGAGCAAGAGTCGCTTAGCTCTTGCTTCTGTTGCCACCTGCGCAGCCTGCATATTGGTTGAGTGGCCATGATTGCGGGCAATTTTCTCATCACCTTTACCATAAGTGGATTCATGGACAAGAACATCTGCATTGACACCAAGACGCACACTGGCATCTGTTTTTCGAGTATCTCCCAAAATGGTAATAATCTTACCAGGTCGCGGTGCTGAAATATAATCTGCTGCCTTGATCTCGGTGCCGTCCTCTAATACAACATCCTGACCGTTTTTGATTTTTCCAAAAAGCGGTCCAAATGGTACACCAGCAGCCTTTAGTTTTTCAGCGTCCAAGGTCCCTTCTAGGTCCTTTTGCATGACACGATAACCCACACAGAAAATAGTGTGATCCAACTCTTCCGCATACACCGTGAATTTATCTGTTTCAAGAATTTTCCCTAGAGAATCTTGGTCGAACTCATGAAAATGAATCTTATAGGGCAGGCGTGAACCTGACACTCGTAGACTAGTCAAGACAAAAGATTTGATACCTTGGGGACCATAGATTTCCAAATCTGTTTGCTCTTCATTTGCTTGAAAAGCACGACTAGAGAGAAAACCGGGCAATCCAAAAATATGGTCTCCGTGCAAGTGGGTGATAAAGATTTTGCTGACCTTACGTGGTCGAATCGTGGTTTCCAGAATGCGATTTTGCGTTCCTTCGCCACAGTCAAAGAGCCAAACTTCGTTAATCTCGTCCAAGAGTTTCAGGGCGAGAC
>CAURIB010000100.1:0-6635 GCA_963524795.1 uncultured Streptococcus sp. | reverse complement strand
TTCCCTAAAGAACGCGTTATCGGTTCAGGTACTTCACTTGACTCAGCTCGTTTCCGTCAAGCACTTGCTGAAACTATCGGTGTTGATGCTCGTTCAGTCCATGCCTACATCATGGGTGAACACGGTGACTCAGAGTTTGCTGTTTGGTCACACGCTAACGTAGCAGGTGTTAAATTGGAACAATGGTTGCAAGCTAACCGTGACTTGAACGAAGCTGACCTTGTTGAACTCTTCATCTCAGTTCGTGACGCTGCTTACTCAATCATCAACAAAAAAGGTGCTACTTACTACGGTATCGCAGTTGCTCTTGCTCGTATCACAAAAGCTATTCTTGATGATGAAAATGCGGTTCTACCACTTTCAGTATTCCAAGAAGGTCAATACGGAGTTGAGAACGTCTTTATCGGTCAACCAGCTATCGTTGGTGCACATGGTATCGTTCGTCCAGTTAACATCCCATTGAACGACGCTGAAACACAAAAAATGCAAGCTTCTGCTCGTGAATTGCAAGAAATTATTGACGAAGCATGGAAAAATCCAGAATTCCAAGCAGCTTCTAAAAATTAATTTAATTTAATATTAAAAAAGAAATGTCTAGACAAATCAATCTAGACATTTTTTTGATGTAACTTTAATCCATTTGAGCAAAAGCTGCTTCTGCATCTGCATTACTAATCGCTCCAAGCTGAATTTTCCCAATTTTCCCTTGTGAATCAATTAAATACTCTGTAGGAATGCTTCGAATTTGATAGGCTTGAAAGGTTGCACCTTCTGTATCATACAAGACTGGAATATCTTTATAACCTTGTTCCTGATACCATTTTGGGAATTGATCAATAGTTTTTTCACCTTGAAGTCCTGGCGCAATCACCGATAAAATTTCGAAATCACGGTCTGTCTTAGCAGCAAGTTCCATTAATTCTGGCATACTTTTACGGCAAGGCCCACACCAAGATGCCCAGAATTTGAGATAAACTTTTTTACCTTTATAATCAGATAATTTCACTTCTTTTCCATCCATAGATTGAAGGGTGAAATCAGGTGCTTCTTTTCCGACCGAAACTCGTTGTAAGGTGGTTTGTTGTTGATTTTGACTTTGTTTACTTTCCTCTTGCCCACAAGCAATCAAAAGAAAGAGTGATAAGCAACTAAGTCCAAGACATAGGATTTTTTTCATCTTTAACTCCTTTTATCCAAATATTCCTGATAGGACATTTAATTGTCCAAATATCAATAGTATTCCCATAAGAATAATGAGCAGACCTCCAATTTTCTTAAGCAAGAGAATATGAGGTTTTATTTTACTAAAATAAGGCATGACAAAACCAGACGCCAAAGCTAATAGTAAAAATGGAAGAGCCATTCCCATAGTGTAGACTAAGGTTAATAAAGCGCCTTGAAGGGCTCCATTGCCTCCTGAAGCTGCAAGAGCTAGCACTGAGCTTAAAACTGGACCGATACATGGCGTCCAACCAAAGCTAAAGGTGATACCAAGAAGAAAAGCTGATAGATAGTGACCAGATTGACTCTGCTTGAAGTTAAGCGTCTTTTGTACTTCTAGCTTACGTAAATGGAGGACCTCCATCTGATGTAAACCGAGGATTATAATGATAGCTCCCATGACATAGCGGAACCAGTCAGCATAGAGTAAATGACCAAGAAAGCCCGCTCCAAATCCTAGAATAAAGAAGATGACCGATATCCCTCCAATAAAGCAGAGGGTGCGTATCAAGCCTGACCATGCCACATCTCTTCCCAAAAAACGAAAGGTCCTTGATCTTTCATGATTATCCAAAAGTATACCCGCATAGACAGGTAATAAGGGAAAAATGCAGGGAGAAAAGAACGATAAAACTCCCGCTAAAAAAACGGAGATAAAAAATAAACTACTTTCCAATTAATGACCTTCTTTCAAAATTTTCACTTTATATTTTACTACAAATAACATTATAAGTCTTAACTTTGCTACGCTATTATTTTAGAGAAAACAAAAAGGAGCTTAGCTCCTTGAAAATCTTATTAATAGGTTCCTTCTTCACCTTGACTTGTCAAGATTACAGGGCCGTCTTTTGTGATGACAAATTGGTGTTCGTACTGGCATGATAGACCACCATCGATGGTTTTATGAGCCCATCCTGTTTTCATATCAGTATCAATTTCCCAATCACCTGTATTAATCATAGGTTCAATAGTCAAGACCATTCCTTCACGAAGGCGAAGGCCACGACCTGCGACACCGTAGTTTGGAACCATTGGCTCTTCGTGCATGGTTGGGCCAACACCGTGGCCAACAAGATCACGAACAACACCGTATCCACGACTTTCGGCATATTCCTGAATCGCTGCACCGATATCACCGATACGATTTCCTACAACAGCCTGTTCAATACCCTTATACATAGCTTCCTTGGTAACATCCATCAAGTTTTTCACTTTCTCAGATGGAGTACCTACAGCATAAGCCCAACAAGAATCAGCTAAGCCACCAGTAAAGCTTTGAGTATATTTTTTCATCTGCTCAACCTTGTTAAAGTTGAGTTTAGAAACATTGAGGTCTGACTTGGCAATTGGTCCACCTAAAACCATATCAACCTTGAGAAGGTCGCCCTCTTTGAGGATATAATGGCGAGGAAAGGCGTGGGCTACTTCGTCATTGAGCGAACAGCAGGTTGCATATGGATAATCCATGATGGCTCCATCCACACCGATCTGTAGAGGGAGATAATTTTCCTCTTTACAACGACGGCGAACATACTCTTCTACTTCCCACATATCAACACCTGGCTTGATGATATCACGCAAGCCAATGTGGATACTTGCAAGAAAATCACCAGCCTTATCCATAGCTTCGATTTCTCTAGCTGATTTTAATGTAATCATCTTATCTCCTACATTCTAGTTAATTTTTACAGTTACATTTGCTTTTGACACAATCTGATGATTGAGGTAAATATCATAATCAATGATAGCAGAGCGTCTGGTGTGGTGAATAATTCTAGCTTGAATCCGTAAAATGTCATCAATCTGAACAGCTTGTAAGAAATAAATCAACATTTGTTCAATGATGAGGTTACGCCCGCTATTAACGACTAAATCTTGGGTCATATGAGTCAAGATTTCTGAAAGAACACCATTTGCTAGGACACCATTTTTTTCTAACATGAAAGGTTCAACTGTAATGACAACTTCATCATGGTGATAGGACAACTTCTGCCCAATCTGTTCTGAAAAGGTTGGTAGAGCTGAAACCTGAGAACGACTCATCTTTTCCATGACATCACGCCTAGTAATGACTCCTAGTAAGGTCTGGTTACTGCGCACAACTGGAACCATCTCAAAGTCTTCAGCAATCATTCTTTGACTAACGTTAGCGATATTCGTGGCTAGTCCAGTCATATAAACAGTTCGAGTCATAACCTTGTCAATGGTCGTACCTGGTGATTTATCACCTGCATCTCGCATGGTTACTACGCCAACGACAACCTGATGCTGATTAATAACAGGAAAACGGCTACTTCTATTTTTACGAACCAGGTCTAAATAGTCTTTAACTGTGTCTGTTTCCTGTAAATAACCATATTCATGACTAGTACGATAGATTTTTTCGACTGTCAGAATATCTGTCTTAATCTGGACATTTGACAAGGCTCGGTTAATCATGGTCGCAATCGTGAATGTGTCGTGTTTACTACGTAAAACTGGGATATTTTTCTTATTGGCTGATTCTAAAACATCTTCGTGAACTTCAAATCCACCTGTGACTAAAACTGCATTTTCATTTTCAAGTGCCAATAATTGGATTCGTGTTCTGTCTCCAACAATGAGTAGTCCACCATCGTGAAGATAGGATAGAATATTCTTTTCAGTCATGGCACCGATGGAAAATTTGCTAAATTCTCTATCTAACCCATCCTGACCTGCCAAAACTTCTGATCCTGTGACTTCTGCAATCTCCGCGAAGGTTAATTTTTCAATAGCTACTTTTTTAGATTTTACCCGAACTGTTCCACTACGTGGTCTGGTTTCAACCAAACCTCTGTTCTCAGCCTCTTTGATAGCCCGATAAGCAGTACCATCACTTACTCCGAGTCGATTTGAAATACTGCGAACACTAACGCGTTTTCCTACTGGTAATTCTTCTAAATAAGCCAATATGTCCTGATGTTTACTCATTCAGATCTCCTTTAGTATAGCGGAATTCTAGATAATCTCGCATCTTTCGGGTATAGCGATCACTGCCTTTAAAGCGACGATAAAGACTAAAACCTGACTTTTGCGCTACCTTCTGACTAGCACCATTTTCCAAATGCGTTACGATTGATAATTGCTTTAAGCCAAATTGATCCATTGACAGTTCACATAACTTAGTTACCGCTTCTGTCATATATCCCTTAGACCAATACTCTTTCTTTAAAAAATAGCCAATTTCCGCTTCCTTCTTAATCTCATCAAGTTTCTCGAACTTGATGGAACCAATCATCTTCTCATCCTTCTTATCGCAGATCGCCCAGATTCCCAAAGGTGACTTCATAAAATAGTTGGCAAGGGCATATTGACTTTCTTCAAGACTGGCTTGAGCTGGAAAGATAAATTGTAGATTCTCCGGATCAGATGCTAATTGATGAAAGTCAGCAGCGTCGGCAAAAAAGAAGGGACGGAAATATAACCGTTCCGTCTCATAGAAAGAAAACATTGCTAATTTTGTCCAGATATTCATATTAATCCTCTAAGATTAGTCTTCGATTAGTTCAATATCTGCTCCGAGGTTTCGTAATTTCTCGATAATATTTGAGTAGCCTCGAAGGATAAATTCAACATTGGTAATTTCAGTTCTTCCTTCAGCCATCAAACCAGCAATCACCAGTGCTGCACCTGCACGTAGGTCTGTCGCCTTGACATTTGCACCATGTAAAGGATTGCCTCCTTTATAAATGATGTGATCGTTTGTTGTGGAGATATCTGCATTCATTTTTGCCAATTCGAAAACATGGTTGACACGTTTTTCATAAATGGTGTCAATCAATGTTCCACGCCCCTCTGCTTTTAATAGCAAAGGTGTAATTGGTTGTTGGAGGTCAGTGGCAAAACCTGGATATGGAGCTGTCTTAATATTGATCGCCTTTAAGTTGGATTGTTCTTCAACAAAAATACTATCTTCAGACACAGTCATACGAACACCCATTTCATCCAATTTGGCAATGAAACCTTCCAAGTGCTCGTACAGGACATTATTGATACGAATTCCTTGACCAACAGCTGCAGCCATAGAAATATAAGTACCTGCTTCAATACGATCTGGAATAACTTGGTGGCGTGTTCCATGAAGACTCTCAACACCATCAATGATGATCATGTCAGTACCTGCACCACGGATGTGAGCTCCCATATTATTCAATAGAGTAGCCACATCGATAATTTCAGGCTCACGGGCAGCATTCTCAATGACTGTACGGCCCTGGGCTTTGACGGCTGCTAACATGGTATTAATAGTAGCACCTACACTGACTGTATCCATGTAAATATTTGCACCATGTAGCATTGAACCCTGAGCAGAGAGATTCATGTTATCTCCCTCATAGCTTGTCTTAGCTCCCATCGCTTCAAAAGCTTTTAAGTGTAGGTCAATTGGACGTGGACCTAAGTCACATCCACCTGGTAACCCTACAGTTGCTTCACCGAAACGTCCCAAAAGGCTACCGTAAAAGTAATAGGAAGCGCGAAGACTGTTAATTTTACCATAAGGCATCGGTTTATTCTGAACACCACGAGGGTCAATCTCTAAAACATCATCATAGCGTTTGACACTAGCTCCCATGATTTCCATAATCTCAACAAGACTTGCCACATCAGAGATGTCTGGAACACAATCCAGGATCACCACATCATCAGCTAAAATAATGGCGGGGATCAAAGCAACGACACTATTTTTAGCACCGCTAATCGTGATTTCCCCTTTTAATGGTCTTCCACCGTTAATGACAATTTTTTTCATGTTATACTCTTTCACTATTTATTATGAAGGTCTCACCCTACATTATACCATATTTGATCCATAATAGCTATTCCTATTAAAGAAATAAGTCAACACTCGTCTTTAGATAGGCTTAAAAAATTTAGAAACAAATTCGCATTTCTATCGGATTTTAAATATGGGTATCAGCGTGGGTAGCAAAACAAAAAAATAGGCTCTCCGAAAACTCGGAAAGCCTTATTTAATGCTACTTCTAGCTTCCTCGCCTTTTCACTTAAAGGCGAGGGATAAAAAGGTTCACTGGACCTTTTTATTTTGCGATTGGGTAAACAGAAACTTGTTTTTTATCGCGACCTTTACGTTCAAAGCGTACTACGCCCTCAACTTTAGCGAACAAAGTATCGTCTCCGCCACGTCCAACGTTTACACCTGGATAGATGTGTGTACCACGTTGACGGTAAAGGATAGATCCACCTGTTACAGTTTGTCCATCAGCTGCTTTAGCTCCAAGACGTTTTGCTTGTGAATCACGTCCGTTTGATGTAGAACCTCCACCTTTTTTGTGGGCGAAAAGTTGCAAGTTGTTAAGAGTCATTTTTAACATAATGTTTTCCTCCGTGTTAGTTTTCTGTGATAACTCTGGTTTGGACGAACTCAGAAGAGT
>CAURIB010000099.1:0-6638 GCA_963524795.1 uncultured Streptococcus sp. | reverse complement strand
CAGCCTTTAAAGTTGCCTTGGTACGATCAGTCAATTTCTTGTCTGTCGTCAGCAAAGTCCCATCTAAGTCTAGGGCAATTAATTTAATATCTGCCATTACAATCCCTCCATATAAGCAATAACTGATTGGTCTTTGTGATGTCCGATAACTGTTTCAGCTAGTTCTAAAATCTCTGGACGAGCATTTTCAGGCGCGACTGGGTGCCCTACAACTTGCATCATGTGCAGGTCATTAAGATTATCACCAAAGGCCATCACCTGGTCCATATCTAGATTTAACTTCTTGGCCAATTCGACAATAGCAACTCCCTTGTCCACATGGTCTAAAACGATGTCAATGGATTCAAAGCCTGTCGTCATAGCCTTGACCCCAGGAACATGTTCATTGACCCAAGCTTCTCCAGCGTCAACCGTTTCTTCAGTGAAGTTAGTTGTGAATTTGAAAATCTCATCGGTAATATCTTCTAGTCTGGCCACCTTTTGGATATTCTCATTATAATGATGGCTAAACATAAGATAGATTTCATCTACTGTATCTAAGACATAGCAAGCCTCCTTACCTGTCAAGAGCATTTTCTTCTCATCAAAATAAGGTGAAGTCTTTAGCTTTTCAAATGTTGATAGGTAAAAATCACGAGGCATGGTTGCTTCATAAAGGTCCTCTCCATGAAAACGAACGAGACTCCCATTTTCGGCGATAAAAATAATCTCATCTTTGACATCCGCAAAATGCTTTTCAAGTGACAAAAGCCCACGACCAGATGCAACAGCAAAATAGATTCCTTTTTCTTTGTAGGATGAGAGAAGAGCTTTTAAGCGCTCCATATCAAATTGCCCAGCTTCATCCAAAAAAGTCCCGTCCATATCCGTTGCTACTAATTTAATCATAAAATTCTTCATACTCCAATTAATAAATCTACCTTCTATTATACCATAGAAAAAGTAAATAGCGCCTAATCCATACGAGATTAGACGCTTGATTAAACTTGTAATTTATAAAATATTTATCAATCGAGTGATTGAACTTTCCTACCATCAATCAATTCCAAGTCTTTTTATCCATATTTGGCAAAGAGAGCTTAAACTTAATAATACAGAGTCGAATCACAAAACCGACAATTGAGAGAAGGATAAAAGCAGTGATTCTTGGAAAGTGAAGGACAAAGGCCAACCAGTAATAAATAACGCCAATTACAAAAGATAGAAGGGCATAGATATCCTCTTTTAGAACACTTGGGACTTCATTAATCAAGAGATCTCGGATGATACCTCCGCCAGCACCAGTTAAACAGGCCAAAATCCCTGCAGACATCAAGTTCAATTTACTATCAGCTAAGGCTGTAGCTCCGATTAGAGAGAAGATAATCAAGCCAATGGAGTCAAAGATGAGATAGGCTTCTCTAAGCCACTTGTAGAATTTTTTTTCTTGACTAGCATTGGCTTGTTTGGATGTCACAAAGGCATACATAATCACAGCCACTAGTATTGCAAGATAAATCGGGCTAGGATCTGCTAGAGAAGCAGGAAATCGACTGATAATAGAATCTCTCAAAATCCCTCCGCCTACTGCCGTTACAATTGCCAATAAACTAATTCCAAAAATATCTAAACGTTTACCAAATCCTTTGATGGCTCCTGACGCCGCAAAGGCTATAGTCCCAATATAATTACAGATCATTAGGAATAGATCGAAATCCATATAAGCTCCTCAATTTATTTTTGTAACCTTTCCGACTTCTTGAAGGTCATTCTACATGCTCTAGTTTGAAATTATATATTGAAAACAAACTAAGCATCCATATTTTCTAAATCTTTTAGTTTAACAGAGACAATCTTAGAAACACCAGATTCTTGCATAGTTACTCCATAAATAGAGTCTGCGGCAGCCATGGTTCCCTTACGGTGGGTAACAACGATAAACTGACTATCCTTGTCAAATCGGTTAAGATAATCCCCAAAGCGTTTAACGTTAGCTTCATCGAGTGCAGCCTCTACTTCATCCAAGATAACAAATGGAATGGTCTTAACACGAATGATTGAGAAGAGCAAAGCAAGAGCTGACAAGGCCTTCTCTCCACCACTCATGAGGTTGAGAGATTGGATTTTCTTACCAGGCGGTTGAACAGAGATTTCAACACCTGCTGTCAATAAATCTCCCTCGGTCAGGATTAGGTCCGCTTGACCACCACCAAACATCTGCTTGAAGGTCACTTTGAAGGATTCACGAATAGCTTCAAAGGTTGATTTGAATCGTTCCTTCACTTCATCATTCATCTCTGTAATGGTTTCAAGAAGTAAGTTTTTAGCAGAAAGAATATCATCACGCTGACTATTCAAGAATTCCAAGCGTTCGTGAACTTCGTCAAACTGTTCAATGGCATCCAGATTGACTGGACCAAGTGAACGAATGGCTTTTTCTAGATCCTTGACCTCTTGTTCAGCGACAGCCAAATCTTCTAAGGTATTGGCTTGTTCTAAAGCTTCCGTATAACTAATCTGGTATTCTTCAGTCAGTTGACCTTGAAGATAGCGAAGGCGGTCCGTAATCTTCTCTTTGGTCGCTTCCGCTCGTGTTTGTTTACGAATCCATTCTTCATTTTGCTGACGAGCTTGATCCAAATGACTGGCAATATCATCCAACTGACCTTCAATATCATCTAGTTCAAACTGCTTACGAATGAGTCCTTGTTGAATTTCTTCCTTCTGACTCTTGGCTTCTACTTCCTGCTTGGTCAAAAGTTCCGTATCAACCTTTTCAAGATTGTCTACCTTTTCTTGGAGAAGGCGTTCGATTTCATCTTGCTCGATATTGAGGTTCTCAAGTTCTTTGTTAATCCGTTCAATATCTGCAACTTCGTAACGTTTTCGCCCTATCATTTCTGTTTTGAGCAGACGTTCTTGAGAAAGTTTATCCTGCAAGCTTTGATAACGTTCCTGAATCGCATTTTTATTGGACTTGATTTCTTCAATCTCTGATTCAAGCTTTTGCTTTTCAGTTGCAATAAGTGCAAGTCGTTCTTGGCATTTTTCTTTTTCAGCTTGCCAATCTCCACCTCTGAGATTGTTTAATTCTTTTTCCTGAAGTTCTAAAAGAGTTTCAAGTTCTTCGACTTGTTGGCAAGTTTGTTGATAAGCCAGATATAAGCCTTGCTCCTCTATTCGAGCTTGCTCTCCTTGAAACTTAATAGTTTCCAAAGTCTGAGTGAGGGTAGCTAAGTTTTCTTGAACTGTTTTCAGTTTTTCTTCTTCCTGACTAAGGAGCTTTTCTTCTTGAGCAATTTCTTTTTGTAACTGCTCCAATTCAGGCTTGATGAAAATACTGTTATTTTGACGATTGGCACCACCAGCATAAGAACCACCTGTACGCAGTTCAGTACCATCGAGGGTTACCATCCGAACTTGATAGCGTACCTTACGAGCCGCACCACGCGCATGCTCCACTGTATCAAAGATAGCTGTGGTAGCTAGCAGGTTTTTAAAAATAGCTTCAAGCTTAGCATCAAAGGTAACCAATTCATCTGCCATGCCAAGAAAACCTGGACTTGAGGCAATCATATCTTGGTTCTGACTAGAAATGTTACGTGCCTTAATAGTTGTCAAAGGTAGGAAGGTAGCACGACCAGCTCGGTTTCTTTTTAGAAAGTCAATTGCCTTAGTAGCTGCCTGTTCATCTTCAACGATGATATGTTGGCTACTTGCCCCGAGGGCAATTTCAAGAGCTGTTTGATAACGAACATCAAAAGTTAAATGTTCACTGACCGCTCCGACAATACCGCCTAGGCGATTTTTTTCTTGTAAAACACTCTTAACACCCGCATAGAAATTACTATGATTTTTAAGAATGTTTTCCAGACTTTGCGCCTTGGCCTGTTTGTTTTTCAAACTATCTAGGCGGTCAAAAAGTTGATTTTGCTGGCTTTGATAAGCCTGCTTTTGTTCTTCTTCCTGTTTAGCATTCGTCTGATAATCAGCAAGCAAGGTCTGTACTTTTTCTTTTGCTGATTTTAGGGCAGTCTCTTGCTCTGTGGCCTTTGACTTGGCAGAAGCTAATTGTTCCTTCAAGGACTCCAATTGTTCTTCTTGCTTTTGAGTCTGTTGGCGACTATTTTCAAGATCATTTTCAATCCGTGTCAACTGGTTAGAGACATCCGCTTCTTCCTGCAAGAAAGCAACAAAGCGCTCACGCAGTTGCTCAATCATCTGATCAGGATCATCAGAAAAAGCTAATAACTCAGCTTCTAAACGATTAACTTCCTTAGTATTGACAGCTAGATTTTCTTCTAACTGACTCAGACTTGCTTCTTTTTCTTCCTTCTCTTGAATGAGAGCATTTCTCTTTTCATCCAAACTAGCCAAACGAGCCTGCGCTTCTTGTTGATTGAGAGCAACCTGCTCAGTTTCTAGTTTAGATAAAGCTAACTTACGTTCTAAATCACTGATTAAACTAGTCAAATCCATCAAGCTTGACTGGTCTTTTGCCATCTCAGCCTGCAAATCATGACGTTTCTTTTTGAGAGTTTGATTCTCTTCTTCTAAGTCTTGACGTTTTTGATAATAACTAGTCAACAATTCTTGGACTTGGTTTAATTCTTCTTCTGTTACATCCAATTCAGCCTTATTGGCTTGAATTTGTGCAACTAAAACATCCAAGTAGATGGCTTTACGCTGACCGTCCAAGTCCATAAATTTACGAGCTGTTGCTGCTTGCTTTTCTAATGGTTTGATTTGATTATCTAACTCATAAATGATATCTTCCAAACGATCCAAGTTGTCCTGAGTTTGTTGGAGCTTGCTTTCAGTTTCTTTTCGACGGGTTTTATACTTCAAGACTCCGGCAGCTTCTTCAAAGATAGCGCGGCGTTCCTCAGGCTTAGAGTTAAAGATCTCTTCAACTTTCCCTTGGGAAATAATAGAGAAGGAATCACGTCCAAGTCCAGTATCCAAGAAAAGGTCATGAATATCACGAAGACGAACTTTTTTCCCGTCAATCTTGTATTCACTATCTCCAGTACGATAGATGTGACGCTCCACCTTGATTTCCTGACCTGCATCCTTGATAAAGCCATCTTGGTTATCCAAAGTAACAATAACAGAAGCGTAGTTTAGAGGTTTCCGACTTTCTGTTCCAGCAAAGATGACATCAGGCATCTTGCCGCCACGAAGACTCTTGACACTAGATTCACCAAGTGCCCAACGGAGGCTTTCAGTGATATTTGATTTCCCAGAGCCATTTGGTCCTACAACCGCCGTCACCCCTTGGTCAAAAAGAACATTGGTCTTGTCAGCAAAGGACTTAAACCCTTGTATCTCAATTTCCTTTAAATACATGAATCCAGCCCTTTCTCAACGGCATTTTTAGCGGCTTCCTGCTCAGCTAATTTTTTAGAGCGTCCTTTACCTGAACCTAGACTTTGCCCCTCAACAAGGACTTCAACCTCAAACATCTTATCGTGGGCGGGTCCAATCTCTGAAATCACCTGATAACGAATATCAACATCTCCATTAACTTGGAGCAATTCTTGAAGGTGAGTCTTATAATCCTTGATCATCTCAAAATCGCCAGCTTCAACCTTAGGAATCATGACTTGGTAGATAAAGGTTTTTACAGTCTTTATATCCTTGTCTAAAAGGAGCGCACCTAAAAAGGCTTCAAAGGCGTCGCCCAAGATCGTGTCTCGGTTACGACCACCAGACTTTTCCTCCCCCTTACCAAGCTTGATAAACTGGTCAAACTGGCAATCACGGGCAAAACCAGCTAAACTCTCCTCACGGACAATCATAGCACGGAGTTTTGACAAGTCCCCTTCTGGTTTTTTTGGGTATTTTTTAAACAGATATTCTGAAATCAATAATTGCAGAACAGCGTCTCCTAAAAATTCCAAGCGTTCATTGTGTGAAATTTTTAAGAGGCGGTGCTCATTGGCATAACTGGTATGGGTAAAAGCTGTTTCAAGTAAGCTTTTATCTGTAAAAACAAGCTCAAAACGGTCTTGTAACACGGATTCTAATTCTTTCATGACTACCTCTTTCTAAAACATTATAATCCTATCCATTATATCAAAAAAAGACCTTATCGTCAGAAAATAAGAGTAAAAAAACTTATTTGCAACTTCTATCTAAAAACTATCCATAGCTAGCGAATCAGGCTTTTTTTTGGTATAATAAATCTTATGGAAATTGAAAAAACCAATCGAATGAATGCTCTGTTTGAATTTTATGCAGCCCTTTTGACTGATAAGCAGATGAACTATATCGAACTCTACTATGCAGACGACTATAGTTTAGCTGAAATCGCTGAAGAATTCGGTGTCAGTCGCCAGGCCGTTTATGATAATATCAAACGAACTGAAAAGATTCTGGAAGACTATGAGATGAAGCTCCATATGTACTCTGACTACATTGTTCGCAGTCAAATTTTTGATCAGATTTTGGAGCGTTATCCAGAGGATGATTTTCTGCAAGAGCAAATTGAGATTTTGACCAGTATTGATAATAGGGAGTAATCATGGAAAATCTTGTTGTCTATAAAGGAATATCTTGCAAACTGTTAGCTGCAGAGGAACCATTTCCTACAAGACTACAGATTATCTCGCCCAATGATATCTCCAAAGCTATGCAAATAGGTTTTAGCTGTTGGG
>CAURIB010000098.1:0-6654 GCA_963524795.1 uncultured Streptococcus sp. | reverse complement strand
AAGAAGAAAGGTGCTTCTGCTACGATGTTCAATTCAGCAGCAATGGTGATCATTGAAATCGAAAAAAGAATTGAAAAGAAGAAATGATCTTTTCGAATCAATCCATTAAAAAGATAGTCTTTGCTGTATTTGCTGAACAACCATACGCCTAAACTTAGGAAGACAAGCGTAGAACCTCCACCAACCGCAACATCGATGATTCCAAAACTGAAGAAATTTGCAATCATACATCCAAGAGTAACACCGATAATGTACTTAGGATTGTAAAAGGCAAGGAAATTCATCATTTCAGAAATACGGAACTGATAAGCACCGTAACTGATAGCATTAAGGGGTGGTGTGATTGTCAAAATCACATAAATAGCTGCGACAATGGCAATATCTGCCATATCACGGATAGTTAGTTTTTTCATGTTTTCTCCTTTAGCGATTAACCCGCGTAAAATATGCTTGGTGAAAGAAGCTAAGCACCAAGGGTTGAACAAGCCAACCTTACAAGTATAGCACATTTATGTCCTTTATGCTATACTGTTTTTATGAAAAGATACATAAAAAAATTTTTCGACAATGAAATCCTCTCCTACTTATTTTTTGGAGTTGCAACTACACTTGTTTCTATCATTGTTCGTATCACTATTTTTTACTTTTTCCAACAAGAATTATGGGCGACTGCTCTGGGAAATATAACTGGAATTTTGTTTGCTTTTTTCACCAACGATACCATTGTTTTTAAACAGAAACGAAAAAATTGGTTCAAGCGTCTGATAAAATTTACGACTGCTAGATTCATAACCTTCCTCTTAGACCTACTGCTGACCTTTATTTTTGTGACGAGCTTCCCCCATATTATCGGTCAGTTTGTAGGTGATAATCTCAATACTATCAATACAATTGAGACTATTTTTGCACAAGTTACTATCATAGTCCTCAATTACATCTTCAGTAAAGTTTTTGTTTTTAAAAAACACTAAGCATATTTCTTGCATTCAATAGATGATTAAGTTATAATTTAGGTTGTAAAAATTTCGAAAGGAAAAAGAAAATGTTAAAAGATCTTAAAGAATTTTTGCTCCGAGGTAACGTCGTAGACCTTGCTGTCGGTGTGATCATCGCTTCTGCTTTTGGTGCTATCGTAACTTCATTTGTTAATGATATCATCACTCCACTTCTATTGAACCCTGCCTTGAAAGCTGCGAAAATTGAACGTATTGCTGAACTTTCATGGAATGGGGTTGCTTACGGTAACTTCTTGAGCGCTGTTATCAACTTCCTTGTAGTTGGTACAGTTCTATTCTTTGTGATTAAAGCAATGGAAAAAGCTCAAAATCTTCGTAAAAAAGAAGAAGTCGCTGAAGAGGCACCTGCTGGTCCAACTGAATTGGAAGTTCTTCAAGAAATCAAAGCTCTTCTTGAGAAAAAATAATCATATAGAGGATTCGGTTCAATACTGAATCCTTTTTTACTTGTCCTTTTGCTGAGTTTAGAAAAAACTTGAGTTTAGCTCTCTTTTTTGATATAATAATTAAAGTTTCCACCCTTAGTGTAATGGATATCACGTAAGATTCCGGTTCTTGAGATGGGGGTTCGATTCCCTCAGGGTGGATAGATGTAAACAAAAAACAGCTAAATTGCTGTTTTTTTCTGTATTAATCTTGTCTTTGAATATAGATCATTGATACCAACGAAAGTAAAATAACTCCAAGTCCGATGATTAAAAAGGAAACTAATTGGACACTTGGTAGAAAAGTCATCAAACCTTTCGCAATCGGCATAAAGAGAATTGCCAGTGTAAAAATGGTACTCAATACCCTCCCCAGATAGTCTCCATCAACCTTGGTTTGTACCTGAGTAAAGAAGTGAATATTAAAAATTGTCATAAATAATTCACAAACTAGGTTTCCTGAAAAGGTAAGAAAATTAGGCAGTGGTAAGCCCATCATGAAAACTCCTACTCCTGTGAGGATCAATAAGAACAAAAGTGTATTCATGCTCGATTTAAATTTATTTGCTATCAGTGCTCCTATGATTGATCCAATCGCACCCATGGTTAAGATAGTCGCATAGGCTCCGTCTACCCCATAGAGTTTATTTGAAAAAGGAAGCAAAAACTCAAAGGCTGCAAAAAAGAAATTCACACTTGAAGCCACTAACAAGAGAAAGAAAATTTCTTTTTGATGCCTGATATAGTGCAAGCCATCTTTGATATCCGCCAAAATATCTTTCCCGGTGAAACTCTTCTGCTCTTGAACCTTTGGTTCTTCTTTTGGAAGTAAAGCCACTAGGGCAAAGGCGATGAAAAAGGTCAAAGCATCTAATAAGAGCGTCAGATGGAGACTTGCAAATTGTAAAACAAGGAAAGAAAGCACCGGAGAACTGACTCCTACAACCTGTAAAACTAACTCCAAGCGAGAGTTATAGGTCACTATCTCGTCCTTTGCTACCACCTCTGTGATAATAGCTTTATTAGCAGTGCGAGAAAATGCAAAGGCAATGGCCTGGACAATATTAGCAAAGATCAAAGCTCCAATCATCCAGCTATCATTTCTGATAAAAGAAATGGCCAGACAGAGAATCCCACAAACCAAGTCTGTTGTCATCAAAATCTTGCGACGCGAAAAACGATCCGAAATCACTCCACCAAAGGGATTAACTAGAATGGATGTAACGAGTTCAGAAATCTGATAAATCCCTAGAACGGTTTGCCCAATCGTTCCCATCGATGCCAACCAAACACTATTTCCATAATCATAGAGCATATTTCCTAGTTTGTTAATAGCTCCGCGACTAATCAACTGTACTGCATATCGATTCATAAAAACTCCTCTCAAATTTTGAAACTATTGTATCAAAACTTGAAGGAGTTTCTCATTTTTCCCTTATTTGGGAAATTAATCTTTTACAAATTTATCGTAATGTTCCTGATAGTAAGCTACTTGCTCCGGAAGACCTAGCAGGTCAAAAATATGCATGGCTTCCTGCATTTGTTTACAACCTTCTTCTTTTTGCCCCTTCTGATAAAGAGAGAATCCTTTAAGATAGTGGAAAACATTACGCTCATAGAGTTTGATGCTCTTACCTATAATCTTCTCTATATAAGCTTCAAAGTAGCTGGCATTTTCAAAAGCAAGATGTTCTAAACAATGCTGGTAACAATTAAGAGCTAAAATCAAGACCAGTTTTCTATGGCGACCAATTTCTTGATAAAATTCTTCCCTCTCCATCACTTCTCTACCAAGTCGAGCAACATAGTCCACATCATAGAAGCTATAGAGATTGCCAAAGAGGATCAACTCATACATGGTCCATTCATCTGTTTGGAAAAGATAATCTGCCACCTTATCCAACGCACTTTGCTTCATACTAAAGCTAGCATCTCTTTGACAAATCAGACCTTGTAGCAAAATCCAGTTCAGCTCAAAATAGAGGGGATTAGTTGAACTCTTAGCCTTTTCAAGTTGTTCTATTTGAAGCTTTTGAAAACCTGCAATATCATTTGAGTAGTAAAGTGGAATAATCTGAGCCATCAAGCTGACATGCTCATGATGTTGAAAATTTCTGGCCTTATCCATAAAATTTTCAATCGTCACGTGAATATTATCTAATATTTCAAAGAAACGTGAAGCAGCCAGATCAGACTCTCCCAATTCAAAGCGAGATAATTGGGAGGTCGAACAGGCCTCTCCTGCAGCTTCTTTTAGAGAGTAATTTTTACTGATTCGAAATTCACGAAAAACTTTTCCAAGATGTTCCATCTTACACCTGCTCCGATAATTCTTCCCACTCTAGCATTGCTTCTTCTTGACGATGGCTAATTTTATCCAGTTCTGCTTGTAATTGCATGAGTTCATCTGCATCATTGGTTGTATGCATTTGTTCAGAGATAGCTTGGGCTTGCGTTTCCAATTCTTCGATTTCTGTCTCAAGACTTTCGATTTGTCTCATCAATTTACGCAGTTCTTTTTGACTCTCTTTTTGGGCTTGGTAGTCATTAACTGGAGAAATTTCTTTTTCTTGGTCAACAGCTGCCGCTTCTTCTGCTTGGCTAGCTGCTAGCTCTGCTTTTTTATCAACATAATAGTCATAATCACCAAGATAAAGTGTTGATCCATTCTCAGATAATTCCATCACATGAGTGGCAACACGGTTGATAAAATAACGGTCGTGGCTGACGAAGAGAAGAGTTCCATCAAAGTCAATTAGTGCATTTTCCAGAACTTCCTTGCTATCAATGTCCAAGTGGTTGGTCGGCTCATCCAGAATCAAGAAGTTGTTGTTTTCCATTGAAAGTTTAGCTAGAAGCAGACGAGCTCGCTCACCACCTGACAGCATTCCAACTGATTTCTTAACATCGTCACCAGAAAAAAGGAAGGCGCCTAAACGATTTCGGATTTCCACTTCTGGCGTCAATCTAAAATCATTCCAAAGTTCATCTAAAACTGTATTGCTTGGTGTCAACTTACTTTGAGTTTGGTCATAGTAGCCAACTTCAACATTAGCACCAAAGCGCTTCTCACCCTTGATAAAGGGAATCTGATCCACAATGGATTTAATAAAAGTTGACTTACCAATACCGTTAGGACCAACAATGGCAATAGCATTCATCTTACGAAGATCAAGGTTGATGGGTTCTGATAAGATTTCACCATCATAGCCAATAGCAGCATTCTCCACTGTCAAAACAACATTACCAGATACTATATCAGAATGGAAGGTCATATTAGCTGATTTTTTACCAGCTTCAGGCTTGTCCAATCGCTCCATTTTCTCCAGTTGCTTGCGTCGAGATTGGGCACGTTTGGTCGTTGAAGCTCGAACAAGATTTCGGTTGACAAAGTCTTCCAAAGCAGCAATTTCCTTCTGTTGCTTTTCGTAGTTTTTAGCTTCAGTTGCAAGCTTCTGCTCCTTTTGCTCCACAAAACTAGAGTAATTTCCAACGTATCTATCTAAAGAATGTTTGGTTAAGTCGAGCGTTATGGTTGCTACTTTATCAAGGAAATAACGGTCGTGGCTGACGATAATTAAAGCACCGCTATAATTAACTAGATAGTTTTCTAACCAGGCAATGGTTTCAATATCTAGGTGGTTAGTCGGCTCGTCCAAAACCAAGAGATTAGGCTTTTCAAGAAGCATTTTGGCTAGCGCTAGACGGGTATTTTGACCACCGGAAAGCTCAGCGATTCTCATCTGCCACATAGACTCGTCAAACTTGAATCCATTTAAGATAGAGCGAATATCAGCTTCGTATGTAAAGCCTCCAGCCTGACGGAAATTTTCTGATAGGCGATCATAATCGGACATGAGTTTGTCTAGTTCTGCACCAGTCTTTTCACCCATGTCCAACTCCATCTGTCGAAGTTGTCTCTCAGTACGACGTAAGTCATCAAATACATGTAGCATTTCATCGTAAATTGTATTTTCAGACTCAAAGCGACTATCCTGTGCGAGATAAGAGAGGGAATTATCTTTTTTCTTATTGATTTCACCAGTGGTTGGCTCCTCTTCTCCAACCAATATCTTGAGTAATGTAGATTTTCCTGCACCATTTTTCCCAACGAGGGCAATGCGGTCTCTTTCATCTACTTGTAGGTTTATATTATCAAAAAGAACCTCTCCAGCAAAAGAACGTTCAATTTTATTAGCTTGTAAAATAATCATACAGTTAGTATAGCATGTTTCGGTAAGCCGTTCAAGACTTGTGGTTTAGGTATATTTCATAACTTTTTCAGAAACTTATGCTAACGTTTTACTAAAACTTCAAATCGTGGTATAATGAAGGCGATTAGATTATATATTAAAGGAGATTTCCTATGGCTTACCAAGAAAACTACCAAAAATGGGTTGATTTCGCAGAACTTCCAGACTATCTTCGTCATGATTTGGAAAATATGGACGAAAAAACTAAGGAAGACGCATTCTATACAAATCTTGAGTTTGGTACTGCAGGTATGCGTGGATTGATTGGTGCTGGTACTAACCGCATTAATATCTACGTTGTTCGTCAAGCAACTGAAGGTTTGGCTCGTTTGATTGAGTCAAAAGGTGGAAATGAAAAAGAACGTGGTGTAGCCATCGCTTATGATAGCCGTCACTTCTCTCCAGAATTTGCCTTTGAATCTGCAGCAGTTCTTGCTAAACACGGTATTAAATCTTATGTTTTTGAAAGTCTTCGTCCAACTCCAGAACTTTCATTTGCAGTTCGTCACCTCAACTGTTTCGCAGGTATCATGGTTACAGCTAGCCATAACCCTGCCCCATTTAACGGTTACAAGGTTTACGGTGAAGACGGTGGACAAATGCCTCCACATGACGCGGACGCTTTAACTACTTATATCCGTGCAATCGAAAATCCATTTGCAGTTGAAGTTGCTGATGTAGAAGCTGAAAAAGCATCTGGTTTGATTGAAGTTATTGGCGAAGCAGTCGATACCGAATACCTCAAAGAAGTCAAAGATGTGAACATCAACCCAGCTTTGATTGAAGAGTTTGGCAAGGACATGAAGATTGTCTACACTCCTCTTCACGGTACCGGTGAAATGTTGGCGCGTCGTGCTCTTGCACAAGCAGGATTCGACTCAGTTCAAGTTGTTGAAGCTCAAGCTACTCCAGATCCAGACTTCTCAACTGTTAAATCTCCAAACCCAGAAAGCCAAGCAG
>CAURIB010000097.1:0-6779 GCA_963524795.1 uncultured Streptococcus sp. | reverse complement strand
ATCGACCCAGATGTCATTAGCCTAGGTGGCTCTATCAGTCAGAACCCAGATTTTATCAAAGGGGTGCAAAAAGCAGTAGACGCCTTTGTGGAAAGATATGAAGAATATACTATCGCTCCAGTGATTCAAGCTTGCACCTATCAGGCAGATGCCAATCTCTACGGTGCCCTTGTCAACTGGTTACAGGAGGAAAACCAATGGTAAGTTTTACAGGACTTAGTCCCAAACAAGCCCAAGCTATCGAAGCATTAAAAAATCACATCTCCCTACCGGATGTAGAGGTGGCAGTCGCTCAGTCTGACCAAGCCTCTATCTCTATCAAGGGCGAGAGTGGACAGTATCAACTGACCTACCGCAAACCTCATCAACTCTACCGCGCTTTGTCTGTGCTAGCAACAGCTTTAACAGCAGGGGATAAGGTAGAGATTGAGGAACAGGCGGCTTATGAAGATTTAGCCTATATGGTGGACTGCTCGCGAAATGCCGTGCTCAATGTCGCATCAGCCAAACAGATGATTGAAGTCTTGGCTCTCATGGGTTATTCAACCTTTGAGCTCTACATGGAAGACACTTATCAAATCGAGGGACAGCCTTACTTTGGTTATTTCCGTGGGGCTTATTCAGCTGAGGAATTACAGGAAATCGAAGCCTACGCCCAACAGTTTGACATGACCTTTGTCCCATGTATCCAGACCTTGGCCCACTTGTCAGCCTTTGTCAAATGGGGTGTCAAAGAAGTTCAGCAACTTCGTGATGTAGAGGATATTCTCCTCATCGGCGAAGAAAAAGTTTATGACCTGATTGACGGTATGTTTGCGACGTTATCTAAACTACAAACTCGCAAGGTCAATATCGGGATGGACGAAGCCCACTTGGTTGGTTTGGGACGCTACCTCATCCTAAACGGTGTTGTCGATCGTAGCCTCCTCATGTGCCAACACTTGGAGCGCGTGCTGGATATTGCAGACAAATATGGTTTCCACTGCCAGATGTGGAGCGATATGTTCTTCAAGCTTATGTCAGCAGATGGCCAGTACGACCGTGATGTGGAGATTCCAGAGGAGACTCGTATTTACCTAGACCGTCTCAAAGACCGTGTGACCTTGGTTTACTGGGATTATTATCAGGATAGCGAAGAAAAATACAACCGTAACTTTAATAATCACCACAAGATTAGCCAGGATATCGCTTTTGCTGGTGGTGCTTGGAAATGGATTGGCTTCACACCTCATAATCATTTCAGCCGTCTCATTGCAGTAGAAGCCAATAAAGCTTGCCGTGCCAACCAGATTAAAGAAGTCATTGTGACTGGCTGGGGGGACAACGGTGGTGAAACGGCCCAGTTCTCTATTCTACCAAGCTTGCAAATCTGGGCAGAACTTAGCTATCGTAATGATTTAGAGCGTCTATCAGCTCACTTCAATACCAACACAGGCTTATCGGTTGAGGACTTTATGCAACTTGATCTTGCCAACCTCTTGCCAGACCTACCAGATAATCTCAGTGGTATCAACCCTAATCGCTATGTCTTTTATCAGGATGTTCTTTGCCCAATCCTTGACAAGCACATGACACCTGAACAGGACAAACCTCACTTTGCTCAGGCAGCGGAGACTCTTGCTACTATCAAAGAAAAAGCAGGCATCTATGCTTATCTCTTTGAAACTCAGGCACAGTTGAATGCCATTTTAAGTTCTAAAGTGGATGTGGGCCGACGCATTCGTCAATCCTATCAAAAAGGTGATAAAGAGAGCTTGCAACAAATCGCTAGAGGAGAATTGCCAAAACTCAGAAGCCAGATTGAAACCTTCCATGTTCTCTTTAGTCAACAATGGTTGAAAGAAAACAAGGTCTTTGGCTTGGATACCGTAGATATCCGTATGGGAGGACTCTTGCAGCGGATCAAGCGAGCAGAAAGTCGTATTGAAGCCTATCTAGCTGGTTCTATCTCAAGTATCGAAGAATTAGAAGTAGAAATCCTTCCATTTACTGACTTCTACGCAGACAAGGACTTCGCAGCCACGACAGCCAACCAGTGGCATACGATTGCGACAGCATCTACTATTTATACAACCTAGAAATTTATCACAGATAGCCAAACATCTCCTTTTAAATAAATGGAGATGTTTTTTGATTTGGAGATAGGGAAGGAGTATAATGAAGGTATAAGGATAGTTTGGAGGTTTGACTATGAAAAAGCTACTACTAGTCTTAGGTGCGAGTGTGCTCGTTTTATCTGCTTGCCACAAGGCGACAGAAGATAGCGCAACTAGTCCATCAACAGTAAGGGAACAACAAGCAAAAGAAGTAACCAATTATTTTCACTACCTAGCAGATTCCTATCAGAAGGCTCTTTCGCACGAAAAAGAAGTCAAGGACGCAACTGTTCAATCACCTATGGCTGCTACTCTTGTAGCCATGGAAGAACTCCAGTTATCTCATCCTACTGACCAAGCCTTGATTATGAAGAATTACTCGGATTTTCAGAAGCTAGTCCAGTACAATACCCAAAAGTGGCAGGAAGAGTTTGCAAGCTGGGCTTCTTCTATGGGGCAGTCCTATCATAGACTAGAGTATAGAAACTTTGACGAAAAAAATGAACTCATCAAAAAAATAGAAACAACAACTGTTTCTCAGAAAAGAGTCCGATGGAATATTTTCGGGGTGTCCAGTGACAATGCCTATGATTACTTGGTTTTGGATGCCTACTATGACAATCAGGACAACCATTTCTACCTATTTACGCTCAAGGATGGGCAAGCGCAGGTTTTGTATGCTGATAAGACACTAGAAACTATCAGTGCTGCGAATTTTGAAGAGACTGAAAACACAGATTTAGCACAAGGTTTTAAGGAATTTCTATTAAAAACGAGTGTCACTAGAGAGAATGAGCCAGATATAGACAATAGTTTTCTAATAGGCAAGATAAAAATAGCCATGGAATCCTACTCAGATAGTAAGGGTGAAAGATTTAAGTCAACTAGCCTAGCAACATATGGTCGCTATTATGGGCTTGCAGTTCCGGATCAGATTATGCAATTTGGGCAAGTCGATGGAGTCAAATATACTTTTAAATGGCATGGCTATACTGCTGGTCTTGGAGAAAAACGATTTGAAATCTTGGCCTGTTATGTGAATGAAGCAGGGACAGAAGTGATTCTCTTTGGCTACAAGGATGGTCGCCCTACTATTTTACATACTGAGGGGCAACCTGAGATTGAGAAAAACGAAGCAGGTGCTATTATAGATGCCCAGGTTCATTTTGTTGAATTTCACCAACCGATATTAGAACAAGTTTTCAAGTAACAAATATGGGCAATACCTCTTGCAAGCAATACGTTTCTCGTGAAACATCCTTCTCATATAAAAAAGTTCTCCACATAAAATAATTTGTGGAGTTTTTTCTATAATTAGTAGTTTAAACTATCCTTAAAATAAGAGTATACTATTTTTGTAAACGTTATCAAATCTAAAAATTGTGAGATTATCAAGTTTTAGAAAAATAAAAAGGGAGGAAATTATGAACAAGTTTTCAAAAACCTTGAGAGATAACTGGATTTTTCTCTTAATGGTTCTACCAGGGACACTTTGGTTGATCTTATTCTTCTACATCCCGGTATTTGGAAATGTGGTTGCCTTCAAAGACTACCATATGACTGGTGAAGGATTCGTCCACAGTATTATAAATAGTAAATGGGTCGGACTAGATAACTTCAAGTTCTTGTTTAGTTCAAAAGATGCCTTTATTATCACTCGAAATACTGTCCTTTACAACCTTGGCTTCATCTTTATCGGTTTGATTGTATCGGTTGGTATTGCCATTATCCTTAGTGAACTTCGCTCTAAGCAAATGGTTAAAATCTACCAAACATCTATGTTGTTCCCTTACTTCTTATCTTGGGTTATCATCAGTTTCTTTACAGATGCTTTCCTAAACATCGATAAAGGGGTCATCAACCACGCCTTGGAAGCTCTTGGAATGAAAGGGATTAACTTCTACGCTGACATCAGTATCTGGCCTTATCTCCTCCTCTTCCTAGGTATTTGGAAAGGATTTGGATACAGTAGTGTGATGTACTACGCAACCATTATGGGGATTGATCCAACCTACTACGAAGCAGCAACAGTGGACGGTGCTAGCAAATGGCAACGTATCCGTAATGTAACCATCCCTCAGTTGACACCGCTTGTGACAGTATTGACCATCCTTGCAGTCGGAAACATCTTCCGTGCAGACTTCGGTCTCTTCTATCAAATTCCTCACAATGCTGGTCAGCTCTATAGTGTAACAAACGTATTGGACGTCTATGTCTTTAACGGTTTGACTCAGACAGCAGATATCGGTATGGCTTCAGCAGCAGGTCTCTACCAGTCAGTCGTTGGTTTGATTTTGGTTATCCTATCAAACTTACTAGCACGACGTGTAGATCCTAACTCAGCCCTATTCTAGAAAGGAGGAGCATATGGCAAAAAAAGTTCAAAAAGCAAAAATTGATAATGTTGGCATACACTCCTTCAGCAAGAAAGCAGATATCTTCTTTAGTATCATATCTGGTTTGCTAGCCTTCTCTTGTATCTTGCCTTTCATCTTTGTTATCATTATCTCAATTACAAATGAGAAAAGTATCATTCAACATGGATATAGCTTCTTCCCATCACAATTTGGATTAGATGGTTTTGAGTTTTTGACTCAGTTTAAAGATAAGATTTTACAAGCGCTCTTTGTTTCAGTATTTGTAACAGTAGTTGGGACATTGACAAACGTCTTTATCACGACAACTTACGCCTATGCCATCTCACGTTCAACATTTAAGTATCGTAAATTCTTTACAATCTTCGCTCTTCTTAGTATGTTGTTCAATGCTGGTTTGGTACCAGGCTATATCGTAGTGACTCAATTGCTTCACCTCGGTGATACCATTTGGGCCTTGATCGTTCCGATGCTTCTATCACCATTCAACATCATGTTGATGCGTTCCTTCTTCAAGAAGACCATCCCAGAAGCAATCCTCGAATCAGCTCGTATCGATGGTGCTAGCGAGGCGCGGATCTTCTTCCAAATTTGCTTGCCGCTCTCACTACCAGGTATCGCAACGATTACACTATTGACAGCGCTTGGATTCTGGAATGACTGGTTTAACGCCCTTCTTTACATCAAGAGTGACAACTTGTATCCATTGCAATATTTGCTCATGCAAATTCAAAACAACATGGATTACATTGCCAAGTCAGTTGGTATGTCAGGACAACTTGCAGTTGCCTTACCAAAGGAAACAGGTCGTATGGCCATGGTTGTAGTTGCAACCCTACCTATTGCGATTCTCTATCCATTCTTCCAACGCTACTTTGTAAAAGGTTTGACTATCGGTGGTGTTAAAGAATAGGGAAATTTGAGAAACCTTGTTTCTCCCCTAGCCCTGATTTTTCTAGTTAAGAAAAATCAACAATCTCAATTTGTTAATAACTTTAAAAATAAAAAAAGGAGTTTTTATAATGAAAAACTGGAAAAAATATGCTTTTGCATCTGCTAGCCTTGTAGCTTTAGCTGCTAGCCTTGCTGCTTGTGGAAACCTTAAAGGAAACAGCCAAAAAGCTGCTGACTCAGCATCAGGTGACAAACCTGTTATCAAAATGTACCAAATCGGTGACAAACCAGATAACTTGGATGAATTGCTAGAAAATGCAAACAAAATCATCGAAGAAAAAGTTGGTGCTAAATTGGATATCCAATACCTTGGTTGGGGTGACTACGGTAAGAAAATGTCAGTTATCACTTCATCAGGTGAAAACTATGATATCGCATTTGCAGATAACTACGTCGTAAACGCTCAAAAAGGTGCTTATGCTGACTTGACAGAATTGTACAAGAAAGAAGGAGCTGACCTTTACAAAGCACTTGACCCAGCTTACATCAAAGGTAACACTGTAAACGGTAAAATCTATTCAGTTCCAGTTGCGGCTAACGTTGCGTCTTCACAAAACTTCGCCTTCAACGGCCCACTTCTTGAAAAATATGGAATTGATATCTCAGGTGTAACTTCATACGAAACACTTGAACCAGTATTGAAACAAATCAAAGAAAAAGCTCCAGATGTAATGCCATTCGCTGTTGGTAAAAACTTTATCCCATCAGAAAACTTTGACTACCCAGTTGCAAACGGACTTCCATTCGTCATCGACCTTGAAGGCGATACTACTAAGATCGTTAACCGTTACGAAGTTCCTCGTTTCGTAGAACACTTGAAGACTCTTCACAAATTCTATGAAGCAGGATACATTCCAAAAGACGTAGCAACTAGCGATACTTCATATGACCTTACTCAAGATACTTGGTTTGTTCGTGAAGAGACAGTAGGACCAGCTGACTACGGTAGCAGCTTGCTTTCTCGTGTTGCTAACAGAGACATCCAAATCAAACCATTTACTAACTTCATCAAGAAAAACCAAACAACTCAAGTTGCAAACTTTGTAATCTCAAACAACTCTAAGAACAAAGAAAAAGCAATGGAAGTGTTGAACCTCTTGAACACTAACCCAGAACTCTTGAACGGACTTGTTTATGGACCAGAAGGCAAGAACTGGGAAAAAGTTGCAGGTAAAGAAAACCGTGTTAAAGTCCTTGATGGATACAAAGGAAACACTCACATGTCAGGATGGAACACTGGTAACAACTGGATCCTTTACATCAACGAAAACGTTACAGATGAGCAAATCGCACAATCTAAGAAAGACTTGGAAACTGCAAAAGAATCTCCAGCTCTTGGATTCATCTTTAACAC
>CAURIB010000096.1:0-6793 GCA_963524795.1 uncultured Streptococcus sp. | reverse complement strand
TTGCTGACTTGGCTGTTAACGATGCAGCAGCTTTCACAGCTCTTGCAGATGCAGCAAAAGCAAAACTTGGTAAATAATGTTTAAAAGTTTCATTCTGGCTCTTTTGGTTTTTAACCATTTGAGTTGGAATGAAACTTTTTCTTTTAAGGTTATACATTGGATTTGAATATAGGGGGCAATGTTTACTATTCAAAAGTAGGAGTATTCCTGTATAATAGAAATAACTAGTTAAAGATGGAGTTTAGATAAGATGATAGTAGGGATTGATTTAGGGACAACCAATTCTTTAGTTGGAGTCTATCAAGATGGTCAGGTTAAGCTGATACCAAATGCTTTTGGTGATTTTTTAACGCCATCTGTTGTTGCCTTAGATGATAATAATGAAGTGATAGTTGGAAAGGTAGCAAAGGAACGTTTGGTTACTCATCCAGACAAAACAGTTTCTCAATTTAAACGTTTTATGGGAACCAGCCATAAAATCTTATTGGGGAATAGCACTTACACGGCTGAAGAATTAAGCTCCTTTATTATTCGTAAGTTGGTAGATGATGCAGAGACTTTTCTTGGTGAAAAAGTTGATGAAGTTATTGTTAGTGTGCCAGCTTATTTTAACGATGCTCAACGTTATGCGACAAAACTAGCAGGAAAATTTGCAGGAGTTAAAATAGAGCGCATCATCAACGAACCTTCTGCAGCTGCTCTTGCTAAGAAATTAGAGAGTGAGATTGATGATGACTCTTTTATCGTGGTCGATTTTGGCGGTGGAACGCTGGATATCTCAGTAGTTGAGTTGTTTGACAACGTTGTTGAGATTGTGTCAATTGCAGGTGACAATCGCTTGGGCGGAGAGGACTTTACTGTCGCAATTGCTGAGGAATTCATGCATGTTAATCAATTAAAAAAGGAGTCTATTTCGAGAGAGTTCTATAGTAAAATCCTACTACAAGCTGAGAAAACAAAATTAGACTTAAATGAAAAAGAAGAAGTACGGATGTCCGTCTTTGACCATAATAAAGAATATCAGCTGGACTTAAGCTATCAACGTTTTTACGAACTTTGTCACCCCCTACTAGTGCGCATTAAGGCTGTTTTGGATCGAGCCTTGATGGATGCTCGCAATAGTCAGGTTTCATCTGATAATTTTGTTTTCGTTGGAGGTACTTCAAAATTAAGATTGGTGCAAGATTTCCTATCATTCTGTATCAATCAAGGGGTTGAAGTATCAGGGGACCCTGATAAAATGATTGCACGAGGATGTACCCTTCTTGCAGGAATCAAGGAGCGTCAGGGAGAAATACGTGACTTGTTACTGTCTGATATCTGCCCATTTACACTTGGCATTGAGATTGTTGGTGGTCATTTTTCACCGATTATAGAGCGTAATTCTACTTTACCTACTTCACGTGTTGAACAATATTACACATCAGAACTGGGACAAAGTCATGTGAAAGTACAGGTCTATCAAGGAGAGATGATGAAGGCATCTCAAAACTTGTTCCTGGGAGAACTTGATGTTCCAGTTCCTATCAATCATAAGGAACATGAAGGGCTCACTGTTCGTTTCACCTATGATCTGAATGGTATTTTAGATGTTGAAGTGAAGATAGATACAACACAGGAAGTTTTCAATCATGTCATCTTGCAAGAGAGTATTACTTTGACGGATCAAGAAATTAAGAAAAAACAAGACGCCTTGGCTCGTTATAAGATTAATGCTCAGGAAACAGAGGTCTATCGCTTCTTGATTGAGAAAGCCAACCGTCTCTACAGCATGATTTTAGGAGTAAAAAGGGAAGAACTGATGATAGCTACAAGGCAATTTGAGGAAGAAGTTAAACATTCCTCTATTCACCATCTTCCTAAAATCTATCAAGCCTTCTCTAGTTACTTGGAACTTCTAGAGAGAGGATTATAGGAAGGCACTGGTATGAATATTTGGAAAATTTTAGGGATAGAGCCAACTCAAGATGTCAAGGTTATCAGAAAACGCTATGCTGAACTGGTTCGATTATACCATCCAGAAGACCAACCGGAACTTTATCAAGAAATTGTTCAAGCTTACCAAGAAGCTTTAGCTTATGCACGATCTAGTAAAATTAGCCAAGAATCTGATACAAGAACTGGTTTCCAACAGCATCAATGGCAGAGACAAGAGAAGTCAAATGAAACAAGAGTGAATTCACCCAACTTTGATACTTTTGAATATGAAAATGGATCAAAGCAGGAGCAAGAAGAATTAAACTCGCTTGATTTTAGCGACTATAGAGATACTGCCTATTTAATTCGAACATCTATTGACAGTATATTAGGGAATGCTGACTATAGCTTTGAAGAACAAGAAGATCTGTGGCAGCAGTTCTTTTACCATTACCGCTATAGCATGAATATTGTAAAAGCGGTCCTCGAAGAAATGGATGTCTATATTTTCAATCGATATGAACATTTTGCTATCTTACTTCCTCTCCTAGAAGAATATATGATCGATTATCGAGACTGGGGCTACTATTATAAGCTCAAGTATTGGCAAAATCGAAGGGCTATTGCCAAAGAAAATGGCAGTCCTATGGAAACTGCAAAAAAGGAAACTGAGCAATTTTACGATTCTTATCTTTGGTGTCAAGATATTTTGAATGATTATCAAAAAGCAAATCAAATCAGAACTTGGATAGATTACTTTAAACACCCTTATGTTTCTGGCATGGTCCTCTTTCAAGTGAATCGAAAATGCCAAATAATCGAGAGTATTCCAGTTTTAGGCTACATTCTTGAGAAGATCAAGCAAAATTTAGATGAAGTGGATGAAGATTCCTACGAACAATTAGTAGCTTACATTGAGGTATTAAAAGAGGAATCGAATGAAAAGGTTGATTTACAACAATTCTCTCTCGATGATTCTGAAGAGGTTGAGCTAGCCTTTTATCATCTCCTCTATGCTTGCTATTCTGATGAATATAGCCTTTTACGAGATTGGCAATCTCTATTTGAGCAGGTAGAGGACAAATCAATATTGCTTGCTTTATTAGAAAAGATTGATGTCTATCCTCTAACAAATATTAAAGTTTTGTCTCTGATTCTTCCATTTGTAGAGAACTACAGTACTGAAAAAGATAGTTCCTATTTAAAGAAACTTCAATTCTGGAAAATTGTTCAATCTTATCCTTCTCTAGTAGAGGAATTTGAACTAAATAAAAAAGATAATTTTGAATACTGGTATCATGAGGGCTATCTACTTGTAGAAAGGATAACGAGTAGTGATGATCTCATCAATGACTGGGATAAGTGGAAGGAATATCTTAAAGCTAAACCTCGAATAATAACCGTCTTTTTAGAACAGTTATATAGGGAGTATCATCGATTCAAAGATGGACAACTCTTGAGGTATGTTCTTGGAGTATTTCCTACGTCAAAAATATCCCCTCAGATCATGACAGAGGAAACCGATCAAAAACTAGAAGAGATGACTGCTTATGCCTACGAACTTTGTTATCCCAAGTCAATAGTGCCTTTTAAGATTTGGAAAAAGGGAATTTCTACAATAAACAAGCACCTTTTGGCTATCTTTGGGCTTTTGACTATTTTTAGTCTGATACAAAGTTTTAATGAAAAAGCTGGTTCTAATACCTGGGTCTATATGGGTATGCTATCACTTTTTTACTTCTTTTTATTGAAAAGGCAACAAAGAATTATCGAAGCAGGGTTGATTGCAAGATGGATAAAACCAAAATTGTACTACAACTTAACTTTGTGGGTTCTAGGAATTTTGTCCCTTATCTTTTTCCTCCCTTCATTACCTCTTGGATTAATCTCTGCTCTATCTTTCATTACTCTTTTTACTTTCATTGGTGATCTAAAAGTGGATAGTAAAATTATTTGGGATTATCCTGTCGATAAAATCCATTCTGTTGGTTTTTTGCTGACTACTGGGTTCATAATCAACTTAATATTGCATAACGAATTCGTTCTTGCTGTGCTGTTCCTGTATTTCTTTCTATTTATGATTGTTTTTTTCCTCTTCTTATATAAATTCATAGATTTCAGTGTGCCTGCTTCTGCGAAGGAAGTCGGTTTTAAGGAAGTTGGGATCCCTTGTTTTTTGAGTTTGCAATTGTTTCGTTTAGTACCATATTTTGAAAATCGAGTGAACTTGTTTAGTCCAATTATAATGAGTAAAGAAACATTTTCCTTAAGCTTATTACTATTTATAAATGCAATTGCCTTGTCTTACTTTACAAAAGAGAGGCGCTCGACTTTAGCTGTTAAAAAAATCTTTATGATTTATAGCTTACAACTCTTCATTTTCATAAGACGTTTTTATAGAATTTTCTTTGGGCCTGTGTTAGACTTACTTAGCAAACAGATTGAACCAGATATTCTTTTACAGAACAGTGAGTTTGCCTTCTTCTTTCTAGAAGTAGTCTTTATCCTCTTGTTGATACTGCTTGTAAGAAGTATTAGTAAGGAAAATGGTGAGGGTACTGACTGGAACTGAAACATCGAGTAAAGATCTATAGTTCAATTTCCTAGTAAATTTTCCTAAATAAGAGTATAATAGAACTATTAAAATGAAAGAGGTAATGAAATGGCTTCTAAAATGCTACATACTTGCTTGCGAGTAGAAAATCTTGAAAAATCAATTGCTTTTTATCAGGATGCTTTTGGTTTTAAGGAATTACGTCGTAGAGACTTTCCAGACTATGCTTTTACTATTGTTTATCTTGGACTTGAAGGTGATGATTATGAGTTGGAGTTGACTTACAACTATGATCACGGACCTTATGTTGTGGGTGACGGTTTTGCTCACATCGCCCTAAGTACACCTGACCTTGAGGCTCTTCATAAAGAACATAGCGACAAAGGCTACGAAGTAACGGCGCCTAATGGACTTCCAGGGACTCAACCAAACTATTACTTTATCAAAGATCCAGATGGATACAAGGTAGAAGTAATTCGTGAGAATTCATTATAGTTCATATCGAGTAGCTTGTATGCTACTCGTTTTTTAGAATTTGTGGTAGAATGAAAGAAAAAGACTGGAGACATGCTCATGAAAGTTTATGTAAAAGATGATTTTTGGCAACTATTTCCAGATGCCCAAATCTCTGTATTGGTGGCAAAAGGTCTCAACAATACTATTGATGAGAGTGACGATCCATATTTTAAAGCTTTATTAGAAGAAGGAACAAAAAAAGCTCAGACTTTTATAGCAGATGAAAATTTCACTCAGAATGAGGTGATTCAAGAATGGCGTCAGGCATTCACTAAATTCAAAACTAAAAAAAGTGCTCGTTCTTCTATCGAAGCTTTATTAAAGCGTGTGAGTCAAGGAAGAGAATTTAATCCAATAAATCCTTTGGTAGATATCTATAATAGCGTCTCACTTTCTTACGCAGTTCCTTGTGGGGGAGAGGATTTAGCTAAGATTGTTGGTGACTTATGTCTTGGGAGAGCTCAAGGGAATGAATCCTTCTTTCCACTAGGGGCTGAAAGTGATGCTCCTGCCTTAGCTGATGAAATGATTTATTTTGATGAACAAGGTGCGGTTTGTCGGTGTTTAAACTGGCGCGAAGCCCAAAGAACCATGTTAACAGAAGAAACCAAAGATGCTGTTTTAGTCATTGAAGCTATCAATGAAGAACAGGCATCAAGAGCTCGGGAAGCAATGCTAGAATTACATACTAAAATTGAGGAATATTTCGGTGTTAATGGCAAGATCAGTCACTTGACAGCTACAAATCCTATCTTGGAAATAGAATGATAAGTGAGAATCACAGTTAATTCAGCTGTGGTTCTTTTTTCTACAAGGGAAGAAAGAAATTGTTTTTCTATTTTCTAAAATGGTATAATATAAGAAGAAAAAGGGAGGTGATAGCGAGTGATTGCACAACTTGATACTAAAACGGTTTATAGTTTCATGGAGAGTATGATTTCCATTCAGAAGTATGTTGACCAAGGGAAAGCCTACGGCTACTCAGCACTTGGAATCATGGATGTTGACAATCTCTATGGAGCTTATTATTTTATCAAAGAGTGTCAAAAACAGGGGATTCAGCCCTTATTAGGTCTTGAGATGACCGTTCATCATAAGGAGGAACTCGTCAATCTCCGATTTTTAGCCTTGTCAAATCGTGGTTATCGAAATCTCATGAAGCTTTCGACTCTAAAAATGACAGGTAAAAAGGATTGGACCGATTTTTCTCCTTACCTTGAAGATGTTTGTGTTATTGTTCCCTATTATTCTGCAATTGATTCCTTGGATTTAGGGCAGGATTACTATATCGGAGTGTATCCAAATACAGCTCAGTCGAATTTTTCTCACCCCATTCTCCCACTTTATCGTGTTAATTCTTTCGAATCTGAGGATTTAGAAACACTTCAAATGCTCAAGGCGATTAAGGAAAACGTGACCTTGCGAGAGGTAGATGTTCAATCTCAACAGGGCTTGTTCTTGCCAGCCCATCGCTTAGAGCAAGTATTTAAAGAAAAGTTTCCGCAAGCTTTAGAAAATCTTTCTGGACTGATTGGATCAACTACTTATGAGATTGATAGTAGCCTCAAGCTTCCGCGCTTTAATCCAGAGCGTCCTGCTGTTGAGGAGTTGCGTGAAAGAGCAAGAAATGGTTTGCAAGCGAAGGGGCTCCTAAGTCAGCCTTATTTGACTCGTTTGGAAGAAGAACTATCTGTGATTCATGACATGGGATTTGATGACTATTTCTTAGTTGTCTGGGATCTCTTACGTTTCGGTCGTTCTCAGGGGTATTATATGGGGATGGGCCGCGGATCCGCAGTTGGAAGT
>CAURIB010000095.1:0-6805 GCA_963524795.1 uncultured Streptococcus sp. | reverse complement strand
TGCTTTGCCATGATGGAAATACCTCCAAAAGTTTCTTAACGGCTAAGGCACGGTGGGATTGACTATTTTTTTCTTCAAGGGTTAATTCAGCTGAGGATTTACCAGTTTCTCCTACTAAGAAGAGCGGATCATAGCCAAAACCATTTTCCCCCTTAGGTTCAAAGTTAATATAACCTGGCCAATCAGCTTCGACCACCAAGCTTTCCTTACCTGGACTAGCTACGACCAAGGTTGTGTGGAATTGAGCAGAACGGTCCTTGAGTTCAAAGACCATGGCTAATTCGTGCAAGAGTTTGGCATTATTTTCACGGTCAGTGGCTCCCACTCCTGCAAATCGAGCTGACCAAACGCCTGGCAAACCACCCAGAACATCAACTTTAAGACCAGAATCATCCGCCAGAACCATCTTGCCTGTGAATTTAGAGATCGTTTCTGCCTTGAGGCGAGCATTTTCTTCGAAGGTCATGCCTGTTTCTGCTACTTCAGGCAGGTCTGGATAGTCATTAAGGTTCTCCACATCATAACCAAGTTTGTCAAAGATAGCTCGAAATTCCTTGGTCTTACCTTCGTTACGAGTCGCTATGAGCAAGGTT
This sequence comes from uncultured Streptococcus sp., assembly GCA_963524795.1. Classification (GTDB taxonomy): domain Bacteria; phylum Bacillota; class Bacilli; order Lactobacillales; family Streptococcaceae; genus Streptococcus. Next base: position 6,212 of record CAURIB010000095.1, on the reverse strand, counting down.
TCTCTGACCTTGTTAGTCTCAAAGAAGGCTTCTACATCAACACCTTCTTTAGGCAATTCTACATGCAGGAGTTGCCCATTTTCAACTAAGAGCAAAGCCCCCTGACGTTGAATGACTTCCAGATTTCGTCCCATTTCTTGGTTAAGTATATCTACCACAAAGGACAATAAACGATAGGGAGAACCGTAGCGTAAAACGGTGACTGAAAGTGGAAAGCCTCGCTCCTCATCTCGAAAGATTTTGGCTAAATCAAACAAAGGAAACTCTAAGTCATCATCCGTCAAAGTCCGAATGCCACCAAAAACACTGTAGGACCCGACATACCAGTCCTGGTCGTCCTTGTATTCATAAATTTTATTTGTCATAATGTTACATGCTCCACATGAATCTCTTTTTCTAGCCATTCTGCACCAATCTGGGCAAAACTCTGACTATTTGCTGTTGTGTAAAAACGGTGTTGTAGCGGGCCTGCATCACGGCTACGATTGATTTCAAAATAATTGAGCAAGACAGAGATGTCCCGCACGCACTCTGCACCACTGTCGATGAGTTTTACATCTGGTCCCATCACATTTTGGATAATGGGTCTGAGTAGCGGATAGTGGGTACAGCCCAAAATCAAGCTGTCTACCTTGCCCACTAATGGACGCAAGGTTTCATAAACTACTTTCTTGGTCACACTGGTTGAAAGTGCACCAGACTCAACCAAGGGAGCAAACTTAGGGCAGGCCAAACTCTCCACCTGTAAGTCCGGATCCAGATCATGAATTTTCTGACGGTAGATGTCAGATGTTACCGTCATGGGCGTTCCAATGACTCCGATTTTCCCACCTTGGCTAGACTTAATGGCTGCCGAAGCTCCTGGCAAAATCACACCCAAGACAGGAATGTCTAGTTGAGCCTTGATTTCTTCCCAGACGACCGCAGTCGCAGTATTACAAGCAATGACAATCATCTTGACATCCTTGGTCAAAAGAAAGTTGACCAACTGCCAAGTATATTCACGAATCTGCTCAGCAGGCCGGGGACCATAGGGAGCCCGTGCCGAATCTCCAATATAGACGATTTCTTCATGAGGAAGTTGGCGCATGAGTTCACGCACAACCGTCAAGCCCCCGACACCCGAATCCAAAAAACCAATTGGTCGATTATCCATAGAGTCTTCTTTCTAGTATTTTTTCTGATTGATAGTTCATTATCATTACATTTCTTCCTGAAATTTCTGACAGTCTGGGTAGCTCCCGACTGTCTCCCTCTTAATCATAATCAAATATCAATAGAATGCAAGGAAAAAGTCTTGTCTCTAAATATCAGTCAAACATAGTGAGAAGTCTGGAACTTTCATCCCAGACTTTTCCTATTTATTTCTTTTTATTGTTAGCAAGGGCTGCTTTTTGTTGGCGAATGATTTGGTGGTAAACTTGTTGTACTTTAGCTTCGCTTGGCTTTTGACCATTTGCACTCAACAGAGTACGAACTGCTTCTGCATTCAAACGTGGGTTATCCGCAAATTCTTTTTCGATTTGCTTGCGCACCAAGTACATACCTCCAAGAGCTCCTCCTAGAAAAGCTAAAAGAATCAATACAATTGCTAAAATAAGGTTCATAACATTTCTCCTGTTTCTTTTTGAATCTTCTATATTATACCATAAAGTCCCACGCCTGACTAGTTTGAGTTACGCTTTCATCCACTGTGATTTCCTAAGTAATTAGCAAATACTTCATACTTAGTAAAACTTAGTAAAATAAGCCCATTTACCTTGTAAGCCCTTGCAATAGTTTTGTTTATTTGTTATATTAAGATTATCTGAAAAAATCACACATATTTCTGCAAGACTTATTTTTTTAAAAGAGAATGTATGCGCTTACAGATTTAAGAAAGGAGAATTTTGTGGATAAGAGATATTGGGAAAAATCCTGTAAGTATAGCATCCGCAAACTAAGTGTCGGAGCTGCCTCTGTTTTACTTGGTGCTGTTTTTTTAGCAGCACAGGGTGTGGCTGCTGATGGTGTCGAGATTACGGAAAGTGAGGCAACCATTACTGAAACCTCTGCTAAACCTGAGACGAATGTAGAGGAAGTTCTTGTTTCTAACACAGAGACTCAGCCTGTAGCTGAATCAGATGAAAAGCAAACAAACCCAGGGACAGAACTACCTCAAACTAGTAGTCAGTCAGAGACAAGTGCTACTACCGCCCCTGCTGACAATAAGGAGAGTGAGAAACCGGAACTTCCTGTGAACAAGCAAGAACATTACGAACTACATTACAACCAACCAACTGCTCCTTCCTATGATGGATGGGAAAAACAAGCCCTGCCAGTCGGAAATGGAGAAATGGGGGCAAAAGTTTTTGGGCTCATCGGTGAAGAAAGAATCCAATACAATGAAAAAACTCTCTGGTCTGGAGGCCCACAGCCAGATAGTCAAGACTACAACGGAGGAAACTACAAGGATCGCTACAAAGTCTTAGCCGAAATCCGTAAGGCCTTAGAAGACGGTGACCGTCAAAAAGCCAAACAACTAGCAGAGAGAAATTTGGTTGGGCCAAACAATGCCCAATACGGTCGCTACCTAGCCTTCGGTGATATCTTCATGGTCTTTAATAACCAGAAGAAGGGCTTGGAAAATGTTACTGACTATCATCGTGGCTTAGATATTTCTGAAGCCATCACAACTACCTCTTATACTCAAGATGGGACAAGTTTCAAACGAGAAACCTTCTCTAGTTACCCAGATGACGTCACTGTTACCCATTTGACTAAAAAGGGAGATAAGACGCTTGATTTTACCCTTTGGAATAGCTTGACTGAAGATTTGATTGCTAACGGAGACTATTCTTGGGAGAATTCTAATTACAAACAAGGGACTGTTAGCGTTGATTCTAATGGTATTTTACTCAAGGGAACTGTCAAAGATAATGGTCTGAAATTTGCTTCCTATCTTGGTATCAAGACTGACGGACAAGTCACTGCTCAAGATGGTTATTTGACTGTCACTGGAGCCAGTTATGCAACACTGCTACTCAGTGCTAAGACTAATTTTGCTCAAAATCCGAAAACCAATTACCGCAAGGATATTGATGTAGAAAAAACTGTCAAATCTATCGTTGAAGCTGCTAAAGCCAAAGACTATGAGACTCTGAAAAATAATCACATCAAGGATTACCAAAGCCTTTTCAATCGTGTTCAATTAAACCTCGGTGGTAGCAAGTCTAATCAAACTACAAAAGAAGCTCTTCATACCTATAATCCAACAAAAGGCCAAAAGCTAGAAGAACTCTTCTTCCAGTACGGACGTTATCTCCTGATCAGTTCTTCTCGTGATAAGACAGATGCCCTTCCAGCCAACCTGCAAGGAGTCTGGAATGCTGTAGATAATCCACCATGGAACTCTGACTATCACCTCAATGTCAACCTACAGATGAACTACTGGCCTGCCTACATGAGCAATCTTGCAGAAACTGCCAAGCCAATGATCAATTATATTGATGACATGCGCTATTATGGTCGTATCGCTGCTAAAGAATACGCAGGTATCGAATCCAAAGAAGGTCAAGAAAATGGTTGGTTGGTTCATACTCAGGCGACACCATTTGGCTGGACTACTCCTGGTTGGAACTACTATTGGGGTTGGTCTCCTGCTGCCAATGCTTGGATGATGCAGAACGTCTATGACTACTACAAATTCACCAAGGATGAAACTTATCTTAAAGAAAAGATTTATCCAATGCTCAAGGAAACAGCCAAGTTCTGGAATTCCTTCTTGCACTACGACAAAGCTAGTGACCGCTGGGTTTCTTCTCCATCCTACTCACCAGAGCATGGAACTATCACTATTGGGAATACCTTCGACCAGTCTCTAGTTTGGCAACTTTTCCACGACTACATGGAAGTAGCTAACCATCTGAAAGTGGATCAAGACCTTGTAACAGAAGTTAAGGCTAAATTTGATAAGTTAAAACCACTTCATATCAACCAAGATGGTCGTATCAAGGAGTGGTTTGAGGAAGACAGCCCTCAATTCACAAACGAAGGTATTGAAAATCACCACCGTCACGTTTCTCATCTGGTCGGACTCTTCCCTGGTACCCTATTTAGCAAGGATCAACCTGAGTACCTTGAGGCTGCGCGTGCTAGCTTGAATCACCGTGGAGATGGTGGTACTGGATGGTCTAAGGCTAATAAAATCAACCTTTGGGCTCGTCTTCTAGATGGAAATCGTGCCCACCGTTTATTGGCTGAACAGCTCAGATCCTCAACTCTAGAAAACCTCTGGGATACACACGCACCTTTCCAAATCGATGGTAACTTTGGCGCAACCAGCGGTATGGCAGAAATGCTCCTTCAATCTCACACAGGTTATATCGCACCATTACCAGCCCTTCCAGATGCTTGGAAAGACGGGCAAGTTTCTGGTCTTGTAGCCCGTGGCAACTTTGAAGTCAGCATGAAATGGCAAGAAAAGAATCTTGAATCCCTCACTTTCCTTTCAAATGTTGGTGGAGATTTGGTTGTAGACTATCCAAATATTGAAGCAACTTTGATTAAGATTAATGGTAAGGAAGTCCAAGCTACCCGTATCAAAGATAACCGTATTCAGCTTGCTACTCAAAAAGGCGACGTCATTACATTTGAAAACTTCCCTGGACGTGTGACTCGTTTGACAGCTGTTCGAAAAGATGCCATGACGGCTGAACTTGACTTTAACCCAGTCAAGGGAGCAAGTCATTATGTCATCCAACGAGAAAGCAAGGATGAAAATAGCCAAGCTTCTAGCCTACGTGAGTTTATCACCAACCAAACTCACTTTATCGATCGCTCAATTGATTCTAGCCATGCCTATACCTATACTGTTAAAGCTATGATGGGCGAACGTTCAACACCAGTTTCAGATGCTGCTTCTATTGATGCCTTTAGTGAGTTAGTAGATGACCGTGACAAACGCATCCAGTACGGCTCTGCCTTTGGAAATTGGTCTGACACAGAACTATTTGGTGGAACAGAGAAATACGCTGATATCTCAAATGGAAATTACTCTGATAAAGATGCGACTGCAACCATTCCATTCAATGGACCTGGTATTGAAATCTACGGTCTCAAGTCATCTCAATTGGGACTTGCTGACGTTAAAATCGATGGTAAATCTGTTGGAGAACTTGACTTCTATACAGCAGGAGCAACTGAAAAGGGTGTATTAATAGGACGTTACACAAATCTATCCTCAGGTCCTCATTTGATGACCATCACTGTTAAGCGCGAGCACAAAGGACGTGCCAATGAGCGTGCAAAAATTTCTCTCGATTACTTCAAAGTCTTCCCAGGACAAGGAGAAGCTGTTGAGAAGATTGACGACCGTGACCCTCGTATCCAGTATGGTTCCATGTTTAAGGATTGGAGCGATACAGAACTCTATGCTTCTACAGAAAAATACGCTGACATCAACGCTGATGATAACCTCGCTTCTGAAGCTACTGCAACCATTCCATTCTCTGGAACAGGTATCCGAATCTATGGATTAAAAACAGCATCACTAGGCAAGGCACTTGTCACACTGGATGGAAAAGAGATGCCAGCTCTTGACTTCTACACTCCAGGAGCGACTGAAAAAGGTGCATTAATTGGCGAATTTACCAATCTAGCAGATGGCGATCACGTTCTTACTTTGAAAGTAGATCCGAATTCTCCCCAAGGACGAAAGAAAGTTTCTCTTGATTCCTTTGATATCTTAAAAGCTCCGTCCGTGTCACTCGATAGTCCAAGCCTTGAAGCCGTTAAGAAAGAAGACAAGACTGTTACTCTAACCTTACCAGCTGGTAATTGGGATGCAGTCGCTGTGACCTTCCCTGGCATCAAAGATCCTCTCCTACTCAGAAAAGTCGATGAGGGCCATCTTGTCACATCGGGCGAACAAACAGTATTAGCAATTAAGGACAACAAGGTTCAACTAGATATTCCTGAGGCTACAGATCGTAAAGCTGGCAATTCGATAGAAGCTTATGCCATCCAAGGTACAACAACTACTAGTCCTGTTGTAGCTGTTTTTCCTAAGGACGAAACTGCTCCAGTTGAAGAAAAAATCCTTACAAGCAAAGGGGATGAGCCTGCTCCAGTTGTAACCATTCCTGAGTACACAGATCCTATCGGAACTGCAGGAGACCAAGAAGCACCTTCTGTAGTAATTCCTGAATACACTGAACCTATCGGTACTGCGG
>CAURIB010000094.1:0-6939 GCA_963524795.1 uncultured Streptococcus sp. | reverse complement strand
GTCTCAAACATAGGGCGTATGACATTTTATACGGAAATTCCCACGCGCGAGTGTCTGATAGACCTGACCCTCACTTTCCACATAGTAGAAGCCCGCCAAGGCTTTAATAATTTGTCCCTGCATCTTAGAGTCCTTGTCCTTTAAGCGCATCTGCTAGACTGGCAAATTCTTCTAAGCCAAGAGCTTCACCGCGTACACTTGGGGATAGTCCGGCCTGGTCCAGAGCCTTGGTCAGTTTGTCCTTGACTTCCTCAGTCTTGCCAAAGTAACCTGTTAAGTTGTTCCACAAAGTTTTGCGACGATGGATGAAACTAACCTTGGAAACCTTAAAGAAGAATTTCTCATCTTCCACTGCTACAGCCGGTTCTGGGCGACGTACCATTTTCAGGATAGCTGAGTCCACATTTGGGGCTGGTACAAAGACCGTACGAGGTACAATAAAGGCAACCTTGGCTGTCATGTAATACTGAACGGCAATCGACAAGCTACCGTAAGCCTTGGTATTTGGTTGAGCAGAGATACGATCCGCCACCTCTCTTTGCATCATGACCACAAATTCACTAAATGGAATGCCACTCTCAATCAAGTGCATGAGAATAGGTGTCGTGATATAGTAGGGTAAGTTGGCCACTACCTTGATTGGTAAATCAGGATTTTTGAAATTCTGGATATGCTGCGCCAAATCAACCTTGAGAATATCTTCGTTAACTACGGTTACATTATCAAAATCACGCAAGGTATCAGCTAAAATTGGTACCAAGCGGTGGTCAATCTCAAAAGCCATGACTTGAGCTGCACGCTCAGCTAAAAACTCCGTCAAGGCACCAATCCCGGGCCCGATCTCAATGACATTGACCTGGTCATCAATCTCAGCCGTATCCACAATTTTTTGAAGGATATTGGTATCGGTCAAGAAATTTTGCCCGAAGGATTTTTTAAAGGTAAAACCGTGACGCTCCAGCACTGCCTTGGTCACGCTATAATCTGCAATTCTCATTTATTCTCTTTTCTATTTATTAGCTAAAAATAATATATAAAACCCACATAATTCCTAGTGCCAACAAAATCCAAAACACTAAAAGAACACGAGGTTTGCTCCCTTTTGAATCAGATCCAGTCGTATCTAGCACTTTCTTATCTTCTTGGGGGTTCATTTTCTTCAGTTCATCCTGATAGGCAACCGAATCTAGAATATTGTCTTCTGGCAATAATTCTGAAGCATAATAGTCAGGAAAGCCCATAGCAAAACCAATTAAGTTCTTTTCTGTCAAAGAAAAATCTAAATCTTTGGGTTGATTTTCCCGAATAGCTCGTATATTTTTTAACAATTTATCAGAAACAACAGACACTTGGTCCATAAAAACAACATCTAAAAGATCAAATCCGAGCACATCACCATCTTTTACGTTTGCAAGAATATAACGAACAAAGGCATCATATAGTTGCACGGATTGCGGGGCATTTTCTTCTAAAAAAGATCGGTTTTTGAGGGCATTCTGCTGGAATTTTTCAATAGAAAGCAAGATATCTACATTCTGCTCTTGGTAAAACTTTTCTGCTTGCTCTTCATCTTCTTCTAGTTTTTCTGCTGTTTCCCAAAGAGCAATCGGAGCTCTTAAATCTTCTTCATCCCAAAACAATTGCCAAAAATAAGGTATCGTGTAGATGCCCTCTGTTAAGATACGAGCTTCATCTCCGTTTTTTAAGTAAATATAAGTTCTATTTGCCATATCATTTCCTTTCACAATCTTTGAAAAAGGTTAGTGGTTCAATTAGGATGTAGATAAAACTATAAAGTTTCCCAATGCAAAGAAACTCTCTAATCTTTAGCTCTGCTTTCTAGTTCCTCACTAAGCTTTTGCATGTCTCTAAAAGCTGTTAGGCTAACATAGGCACCCGCTTCATAGTATTCCGTTGGGTTAATGGCATAGTCAAAAACTTCAATCATGTTACCAGCGCTTTCAATCATTCCATTCCATTTTTCGTCAAAGACCATTCGCAGACGTTTCCAATCAGTAAATACTGGAACAGAATTTCTACCATTTTTTCCTTCTTTGACTGGAATGTTAAAACTGGAATCTTTTTCCAAGACAAAGGAGTTCCCTTCCTGACTCTCTCCCTTAAATTCCGAAGCTGCATCTAAAGGCAATAGGAATTTTGCTTTAGGCATAGCTTCTGAGAAGAACTTATAATAGAGTTTATAAAGTAATTCTTGCTCTTCCGTAATCGGATAATCTAGTTGTCCCATCAAAAGCATCCATCTTACAACATCAGGATTCATGACAGGAACTTGTATTTCTGGTAAATCAGAAAAATCTGGTTTTTGGACTAAGGCTGAAGCACTGATGCTTACTTCCTTGGAATTAAAGATTGCTCCCAAGGCACCATTTAGGTAAAAGGCTGTCCCTAGGAAATTTTCAATCCCTTTTTTATCTTCCGTATTTTCAATCAGTTTTACGACTGAGTTTGGTCGGCTGTCAATGGTTTCCTTGAATTGGCGATACCAAGATGGTGTCAAAAGCATAATCATGGGATCAGTGCAGAGATACCCTTCTTCTCCTCTGTCATAGGTCGTTGAAAAGAGGTAAGGCTCGCCTGTTTTTTCTGAATAAACTGCATAAACTGCATCTGCTTCTAAGAGCTTATCTTTAACGATTTCCGCTAGACGTTCCAACTTGCGAGTGTTGGATTGATAGCTTTCTTCACTTTCAGTTTCCTGATTTTGACGGCATTTCCATAAAAAGAGACGTAAAATCTCTACGCTGTCATCAAGGGTAGCTGCCAAATAGTCTTCATTTGTTAACTGACCCTCTTGGATGGCTACAAAAGCACGATAAAGAGCATCTGAATAGCTAGATAATTTTTGTTCTTCCTCAATACCTGAACTAAAGAGCACACTTCCTTTTTTCAGTTTATCCAAAGAAGGAATCCTATCAACCACTAGATGGGCAAGAACTTCATCAGTTAGACTATCTGCATCTTTGTTTTGACTGCTAAGTTTTTTAACCTCTACAGTACCAAGACTTTCCATTCCTTGGTCGGGATTGCAAAACTGCAACTGATCTCCAACCTTGATACTACCTTCTAGACTCCCAACAATCAATAATTGATTCGTTTCCTTCATAGGGAACAAATCTAGAACACCAATACATGCATTGTTTTTAGATTCTTCTGTTTCTTTCTGTGCTTCAGTGATTTCAGCTGCCTCTGCAGTTTCCGTCTTTTTTAAAAAATCAAAGATTCCCATAACTTCTCCTCATTATCTCCAAGCAAGACTAATCCCGTGGAGCACTTTTCTAATGCTTGCTATCAAGCCTGATTAAACCGTATATGATTACTTCTATTGTATCATATTCCCCCTACATTTTGGGACGGATTCTCAATTCTCATACGATTTCATGGCATCTTCAACTTCAGCTAAACTGATGCCAAATAATTCCAAACGCTTGAGAAGTTGCTTCCCATTGGAATAACCGATACGAAGATTCTCTCCTAGATATTCTCTGCGTTTTCGGCTGTCTGCTCCAGCCAGAAACCCTAATCGAATCAAGTCACTACGGCTAATGTCAAAGTCACTTTCTGCTTCAAACTGCTCTGTCACCTGAGCCAGCGCTGTTTTCAAGTCTTCGTAACTAGCGTGTTCGATTCCTAGAGAACGTCCCTTGGTCTTGGACTTAGGAACAGCCTCATCACGTTTGAGAAAGGCGTGTTGAACTGTCGGAATGGCAGTCATAATCAAACGACGAATGCGTTCCCCATTAAAGTCAGGATCTGTAAAAACAATCACTCCATGACGTTGGTGTAGACGTTGGATTCGTTCAAGATCCTGCTCATTGATAGCGGAGCCACGAGTCTCATAGGTCTCTACATCAAAATAACGTTTAAGATTGGCCGTATCATCGCGTCCTTCAACTACGATGACTTGGGAAATTTTCTCTTTCATGATTTACTTTCCAATCCAAAGATGCCTTCTGCATTGGTACTTGTCGCAGCTGCCAAATCTTCTGTTGTCATACCACGCAAGTCCGCAATAAAGTCTACTACATAGCGCGTGTAAGCTGTCTTGTTTTCACGACCACGCTTGGGTACTGGGGCTAAATAAGGCGCATCTGTCTCTACCAAAATCTTATCCAAAGGTAACTCTTTGGCTGCTTCCTGAATATCTGTCGCCTTCTTGAAAGTCACCACTCCAGAAAAGGAAATAGTCATACCAAGATCTACAAACTTCTCCGCCCAATCCAAAGAACCTGAAAAGGAGTGCATAATCCCTCCACGAGGTCCGACTCCCTCACTCTTAATAATTTCATAGGTATCTTCGAGCGCATCACGTGTGTGAACCACAAAAGGTAAGTCCAGTTCCTTAGATAGCTGAATCTGACGACGGAAAACATGCTCCTGCACTTCTTTAGATGCTGTCATCCAGTGATAGTCCAAACCAATCTCCCCCAAGGCAACAACTTTTGGATGTTTTATTTTTTCTAGCAAGTAATTCTCAACTTCCTTTGTATAGGTCCCTGCCTCTGTAGGATGCCAACCAATAGTCGCATAGAGTTGGTCATACTTGTCCACTAGTTCAAGAGCACGCTCAATAGTCGGTTTATCAAAACCAACAATATTCATCCGAGTTACACCCATTTCAATCGCTAAGGCAAGTTCTTCTTCTTCGCGTCCCAAAAATTCTTCCACATTCAAGTGGGTATGAGTATCAAAAATCATTTATATTTCCTCGTTTTTTCTACCTTCTATTATACCAAAAAAACTAGTCTCATCCTTATAGGAAAAAATATTTTGAAATCATTCATTTTTTCTTGACGACTTTTTTTCATAGCAGTATAATAACTCTTGTTGAAATTTTCAGAAAAGGAAAGAAAATGTTTACAAAACTAAAATATACCTTTATTGGTCGTCCCCTTAAGTCCTTAACTGAAGGCGAGGGAGGACTACTTGGAAAAACGCAGGCACTCGCAATGCTATCAAGCGATGCTCTATCATCTATTGCGTACGGGCCTGAGCAGGTCGTCCTCGTCTTGGCCAGTCTTTCTCCCCTCGCTATTTGGTGGAGTCTTCCTATCGGCATTTTTGTCCTATTACTATTAGCTAGCCTGACCATTTCTTATAGGCAAATCATCCATGCCTACCCTCAAGGTGGAGGTGCCTATATGGTTACTCGAGAAAACCTCTCCCCTGAGTTAGGTTTGATTGCTGGGGGAAGTCTGCTTGTTGACTATATGCTAACAGTAGCCGTATCAGTGGCAGCAGGCGCTGACGCTATCACTGCTGCACTTCCTGCCCTCCATCCTTACAACCTCCACATTTCCATTTTTCTAGTATGTTTGCTCATGCTTTTGAATCTGCGAGGCTTGAGGGAATCTGCTAGTTCTCTGATGATTCCGGTCTATCTTTTTATCTTTAGTACAGTCTTCCTCTTATCATTTGGTATCTTCCAACTGTTGACAGGCTCTCTCAGCTATCATGCAACTTCTGCAATTGGTCAAACTGTCCCAAGTCTCTCAATTATCCTAATCTTAAGAGCCTTCACCAGCGGTTCGGCCTCACTAACTGGAGTTGAAGCTATCTCAAATGCCGTTCCATTTTTCAAGACCCCTAAAGAAAAAAACGCAGCTCAAACATTGACCATCATGTCTCTGATTCTCGGATTTCTATTTGCAGGGATTACCTTCTTAAACTACTGGATGGGGATTACACCTCAACACGGAGAAACAATCCTTTCACAAATGGCTAAAGGGATTTTAGGGGATTCAGCAATTGGTCAGATTGTTTATTATCTCTTCCAATTTTCAACAGCCCTAATCCTAGCCGTTGCTGCAAATACTGGTTTTTCTGCCTTTCCGATGTTGGCTTACAATATGGCTAAAAACAAATACATGCCACATCTCTTTATGGAAAAGGGAGACCGCCTGGGTTATTCAAACGGTATTTTGACCTTAGCTTTTGGTGCTATAATCCTTCTGCTCATTTTCAACGGAAATACAGAACGTTTGATTCCTCTTTATACTATCGGAGTTTTTGTTCCTTTTGCCCTTTCTCAAACAGGTATGATTCGTCATTGGAAAAAAGAAAAAGGCTCTCATTTCTTAAAATCTGCCTTTGCTAATATCCTCGGCGCTATCATTTGTTACGCTATCGTCCTTATTCTACTCTTCTTCAGACTTGGAGATATCTGGCCCTTCTTCCCAATTATCCTAGTCTTAACCTTCCTCTTTTTGTCCATCCACAGTCATTACCAAAAAGTGGCCAAACAACTTCGACTTTATGAAGGGATTCAAAAACAAAGCTACGATGGCAATGTCGTCCTTGTCTTAGTAGGAAATGTTACTCGAGTCAGTGTTGGAGCGATTAATTACGCTCAAAGCATCGGAGATGAAGTTTTGGCCATGCACATTTCCACTAAGGAAACTGAGGAAAAAGACCAAGAAATCCTCCAAGAATTTGCCGATTACTTCCCAAATATTACTCTTAAAAACATTAATACCAGCTATCGCGATATCATTAGTCCTACCGTCCGCTATGTTCGAAAAATCTCTCAAGAAGCCAAGAACAAGAACTACACGGTTACAGTTCTAGTACCCCAGTTTATCCCTAACAAACCTTGGCAAAATATCCTCCACAATCAAATGAGCCTTAAACTAAAATATGCTCTCAGATGGCATGAAGATGTCGTCGTTGCTAGCTACTCTTATCATTTGAAAGAATAACAAAAAGCTCAAAACCAGAGATCTAATCATCTGATTTTGGGCTTTTCTATATGCAATCTTTCCAATTCATTTTCTTAAACTTCAGCCTAAAACAATTATTTGGTGAAATTCTATTTTGAAAAAAAGAAAAGCCAGTAGACTCGAGTTCCTACTGACTTCATTGTTGAATTCGTTTGGATTATGCAGCCAAAACTTTGCGTCCTTTACGACGACGAGCTGCCAA
>CAURIB010000093.1:0-7155 GCA_963524795.1 uncultured Streptococcus sp. | reverse complement strand
TCTAGTTTTGATTTAATCAAGTTATTCATAGTTCCATTATAGCAAAAAGCCCCCTTCATTGCTTACATCAAGGAGCTCTATTTTTCGTTTGAAAATCACTTATTCTCCAGACTCATAAAGTTCTTGAACTGCTTGAACATCTTGAGCCTGAATACCATAATAAGAACCTGCTGGTTGCATGACTGACACTTCATTAGTATGTTCCAAGCCAATGGCATGACCTAGCTCATGCTCTGCCGTATGCAAGATACGATCATAGGTATAGCCATAGTTTGGATTGGATAGATAATAATGATTCAAACGAACTGTTACTAAAGTAAATTGTTTGGTTAGGAGATTTGTCTGGCTCTCCGCCTCACCAGCAACAGATGTGGAACCATCATTCATTTCAGTCGCAAAAATAGTTGCTTGGTCAGGTTCTGTCACAAGTACAAAATTAAAAGCACCGGTCTGATTCCAGTTTGCAATAGCTTCGGCATAAGCCTTTTGAAAGGTTGCATCCATTTGAGGATCAATATAAATTGTCGCCTGCGCTTGGGGCCATTTTACTCCTGAATCTTGATGATGATCAGTCTGAGACAAGCCTTGCAACTTACCAGTTTCTTGCCATTGATGCCAGCCTGCTTGACCAACTTGAACAAGTTGCCCCGCTTGATTGAAGACACCAGATAAATCCCCTGTCATATACCAGAGAATCCCTAAAGCAATGAGAATTAAGACTACAAGAGTCCACACAAGGCGCCAGAACATGCGCCAAATCCCTAGTAACAATCGACATAGAACACGAATAATCCAGAACATGATTTCCCGCCTTTCTAAAAAAAATAAGAATCCATCTTTAAGCCACGGATTCCCGTTCTAAAGATAGATTCCTTATTTTACTTGAGTAAGCTGAAAGAAAACTAAAACTAAGACAAGCGTTCTTCCAAAACAAAATCAATTGGCAAGGTAACCAAAAACCGTTCCAATTGTTTTTCCCAATAATACCACTCATGGTTGCCTGGACTATGACTATAAGAAATATCAAAACCAAGTTTCTTGAGATTCTTCACTGCTAGATTATTAGCAACATACAAGAAATCTTGCTCCCCGCACCAAACCCAGAGTTTTGTCTTTTTGTCTGACTTTTTAGCAAGGGTTTCAAGTGAGTAAGGGCTATTCACCCAATCATTAACTTTACCAAAAACACCTCTCCAGTAGGCACGCGTCCCTAAATCTTGACTCTCAGGAGAAAACTCCTCGAAACTAAGTGCCCCAGAAAAGCTAGCGGCATGCGAGAAACGGTCAGTTGACAGTGCCAATTTGAAGGAACCGTAGCCTCCCATTGATAAACCAGCAATGAAGGTTTTTTCTCGCTTGCTTGTCATATTAGGGAAGAAGCGTTTGAGCACCTTAGGTAGTTCTTCTGCTAGAGCTGTATAGTAGTTATAGCCATACTGAGTATCCGTGTACCAGCCATTACATGTATTTGGCAGAACAACAATCAGATTGGTTCCTCGCACCAAGCGCTCTACGTTGGTCCGTTTAAGCCAACTGTTATGATTTCCTGACATCCCATGAAGGAGATAGAGAACAGGGATATCTGTAGAGTCTGGTTCTGTCACCCGAGATGCATCAGGGTAGAGAACATTTACACCCCACTCCATATCTAAAACTTCTGAGTAATACTCAATCTTCATTACTGCCATAACTTGCTCCTTATACACTTAAGATAAGAAAAAGCCGAAACTCGACTTTCTCTCTTGCTATTTGATCCTATTTTGCTTCCATGACTACTGGCAAGATAGCTGGGCGGCGCTTGGTTTGGTCAAAGAGGAACTTGGCCAAATTATCACGTACCTTACCTTTGAGGTCTGCCCAGTCAAATTCCTCACCTTGGAGGTAGTCTTCAACCGTTTGGTTCACCAACTCTGTACTTTCACGCAAGATATCACGGCTCTTCTTGAGATAGACAAATCCACGCGTGTGCACTCGAGCTCTAGCAATGATTTTTTTCTCACGACGGTTAACAGTGATAGCCACGATGAAAATTCCATCCTCTGACAAGACCTTACGGTCACGAAGAACGACATTCCCAACATCTCCGATAGCATTCCCGTCAATCAAGACGTCGCCTGCTGTAACTGCACCAGATGGAACAAAGTCCCCATGCTCATAAGACATGGTTGTTCCCTTTTTAGGGATAAAAATACGTTCTGGCAACATACCAACTGCCATAGCAGCCTTAGCATGGGCATCCAACTCACGGTATTCTCCTTGGATTGGGAAGAGATACTGAGGTTGCAAGAGATTGATCATCAATTGCAAATCACGCGCATTCCCGTGTCCAGACACTCGCAAACTTTGGGTAATGGGTTTAACCACACCTCCAGCTTGGTAGATCATATTTTCCACACGTGCCATCACTGCTTCCTTGGCGATTGATGGTGTTGTAACGATATAGACCAGGTCACCTTCTTTGATTTCAACATAACGGTGACGACCGATAGACATCTTGCGTAGGCCGTTAATGGGTTCACCCATACGTCCAGTTTCAAGGATAATTAATTCGTGATCTTCAAAACGAGACATATCTTTTGGCTTAATCAAAAGATTTTCACTTGCTAGAGACAATTTTTTCAAGCGAATCGCTGTACGGACGATATTTTCAATATCAAATCCTGTCAAAACAACACGGCGCCCTGTCTCCGCGGCTGCATCAAAAACTTGCTGGATACGAGAAAGGTTACTTGCAACTGCAGCAACGATGATACGTCCATCCCAGTCAGAAATGGTTTGCGTGATTTCTACACCAACTTCGTTTTCACTGGCTACTTGGATATTGCTATCTGCATTAGCCGAGTCACTAAGCAAAGCCAAGACCCCTTCGCGACCAATCTCTGCTAAACGCCCAAAGTCAGTGGCGTAAGATTCACTAGCCGTTTGGTCAAACTTGAAATCCCCTGTATAAACGATGTTTCCTTCAGACGTTTTTAAGACCACACCCAAACTTTCTGGGATAGAGTGGGTTGTACGAAAGAAGGATACTACCGTTCCACCAAAATCAATCTCTGTATTTTCATCAATCACATGGAAATCATCAAATTTCTTGACGCTGTCATTTCCCTTAACAAAGAGTTTAGCCAGTTCAATGGTCAACTCTGAGCCAAATACAGGAACCTTAGCTTCTGCCAAGAGATATGGAAGAGCTCCAATAGCATCCGCATGCCCGTGTGTTAGGAAGACCCCAGCAATACGGTCACTATTTTCAAACAAATAGTCCATATTTGGAATAACGACATCGACACCCAACTGTTCGTTTTCAGGATATTTCAAACCTGCGTCCAATACAAAAATCGAGTCGTTAATTTCTGCGATGTACATGTTTTTACCATTTTCACGCACACCACCAAGTGTTGTTAATTTAATAGTATTCATTTTTCCTCCGAATAGTCACTTCAACTTGTTTGTAGAGCTTTAAAAGCTCTCTTTTTCTGAAAGTCCAATTCACTTTCAGCCGAATCTTTTCCATTCATTATACCATTTTTTTACTAATTTTCAAAATGAATCTCACACATAATCCGACTTCAACCATCTGTTTTTATCTTATAATTACAAGATGGCTAAATCCCAACTAAGCCGTCAGATTACTTCTAATCTTCAACTACTTCGACAAGATTAACAAGTACTTCTCGGCCACAGTAGCTTCTATTTGCTCCCAAAATCCTTATCCTCTATCAACCTTTATATCACACACTTTTAGACATAAGCTTCTAATAAAAATCAGCATGGCAAGCAACTTTATCTCTTGTTCCAAAAATCATACATATCCAAAAGCATCCCCTGAACAAAGATAAACTCACTTCAACCCTTTTCCCTGTC
Organism: uncultured Streptococcus sp.; assembly: GCA_963524795.1. GTDB lineage: Bacteria > Bacillota > Bacilli > Lactobacillales > Streptococcaceae > Streptococcus. The sequence goes on along the minus strand of CAURIB010000093.1, from coordinate 3,294 downwards.
AGTGTTTATAATCTACCAAGAATTCCTTTTTCATTCCTTTCTCCATTTTCTCCTCCAGCCAACTTCCACTTGATAGCAAACAAAAAGAGTCAGCAAGCCAACTCTTTCGATCTCTATTCACTTTTTTCCATCAAGAAATCATAGATTTCCTGGACTGTTCCAAGCGCCATAATCTCCTGATCTTTAACAGTTTGTTTTAGCTTTTGATAAATCTGACTTTCAGCTATATCACGCTTTTCAGCCTCTTTATTCACCCTCATGACTCCATTCTCAATGGTCACAAAGCCAAGCTCTTCAAATATCTGAATCATTTTAACTAATAGGATTTGCTCAATCTTGAGATAGGCTGCCAAATCCTTGAGTTTATAGCGAATATCAAACTCTGGGAACTGATAGATGGTTTTATACAATTTTGCAAACTGCTCTCTCGTTCCAAATCCCGTCAAGTAATAAGCCTTAGCTATATCATTTTTAAAGTAAATAGCTGAAAACTCCTGCTCCTGACAGATTTTCTTAAGGAGGGATATATCTTCAGGGATATTTTTTATGACAATAGCTGAACAAGAGGTTACATCAGGTAACTCTTGCCTAAAGTCCAAAACAGGTACCCCTTCTGGTAATAGGGCATTCTTGCCACGGATGTTAAAGAGCTGGACACCTTCTACACGGGCGTCAACCATCATCAACTGCAAGGTGGTTTGTCCATTCCATTGGTTGACAGAGAGAGTCACCGCCAATTCCAATTGCTTGGTCTGTGAGAATTCAGTCGCCCATTTCCCTTGACCAAAAGCGACCACCTCAAAACTAGCCTCACCTTTGGAAATTTTCAGCTTGAGATGAGCATTACCAGCCCCCATAACGCGAGCATTCTCAACTTGAAAATCTCGAATATAGAAGATAGGTTTTTGGTTATCCATCCCAAAAGGAGCTAGACGTTCAAAACTTTTGACCGTCTCCAGACTCAAGGCCTCTAAATCCAGTTCTTCGTCTAAAAATAGATTGTTTTTACCTTGGGCATCTGCACCTTTTTCTCGGATATATGCTTCCAAAACATCAGACAAGACTTCCAACTTATCCACTTCGAGGGTCATACCTGCAGCACCTGCGTGACCTCCAAATGCGATAAACAGTTCTCGATGTGGGTCCAAAGCTTCAAAGATATCGACTGCTTCTATGCTTCGAGCACTACCCTTGGCACGTCCATCTTCGATATTCAGTACAATGACTGTCTGACCTAGTTCTTCGAGCAAACGCCCTGCTACAATTCCAAGAACTCCCGGATTCCAGCCTTCTTTAGCCAAAACTTGAACACTTTTATCAGGATCCACCATGCCCTTGGCTTCATCGTAAATGGACTGAACAATTTCCTTACGTTCTTCATTCTTTTGATGAATCAAAAGGGCGATTTCATGCACTTCCTCATCGTCAAATCCAGTCAACAAATCAATAGCTGGATTGGGATCATCCAAGCGCCCTAAGGCATTTAAACGAGGTGCTAACTGAAAACCGACCGTTTCTTCTGTCACATCACTACTCGAAATCCCAGCAATTTCAAACATTTCTTGCAGACCCATTCGTTGGGTATTGCGCAAGACTTCAAGACCATACTGGACCATGATACGATTTTCGTCCGTCAAGCTGACCATGTCGGCAATTGTCCCGATTGCAACCAAGTCTAACAACTCAACCTGCACTTCTTCCAAAAGGGCACAAGCCAACTTAAAAGCAACTCCACAACCCGCTAGATGCTTGAAAGGATAGTCCGCCCCTGGATGTTCAGGATGAATAATAGCATAGGCATCTGGTAAAACCTCAGGCATAGAATGGTGGTCGGTCACAATGACGTCCACTCCCATAGACTGGGCCAAATCAATGGCTTCATGCCCTGCCACACCATTGTCCACCGTCACAATCAAAGACACGCCCTGCTGTTCGATAAAATATTTGTAGACACTGGCATTTGGACCATAGCCATCCGTAAAGCGATTAGGAAGATAGACCAGACACTCAGCACCCAACTGTTCTAAACTCTCCTTGACAATGGAAGCCGAAGTCATCCCATCTGCATCGTAGTCCCCGTAAATGAGAATCAGTTCCCCTTGCTCAATAGCATGGCGAATCCGCTCCACTGCCTTTTCCATATCATTTAAAAGGTAGGGATCATGCAAATCCTCCAAAGAAGGTTCTAAAAATTTTTTCAGACTGGTCTCATCCTTGATACCTCGTTCAAATAACAATCGAGCTACTTCAGGGCCCAAACCAGCTTTCTTGGCTATCTTTGTAAAATCCGCATCCTCAACTTGCGGAGCAAATTGCCAATTATAAGTAGGAATTATCAAAAAAATCATCCACTCTTTCTTACGATTCTATCGTTTTATTATAACATGATTTTCAGATTTTCTCCTCTTTATTTTCTTAACTCTTTCAATCAAAATCCCAAAAACCCCCTGTCTCATCAAAGTAAAAAAATCTAAACAACCCGTCAATAACTCTATCTCTTTTCAACAAGACGTAGCCAAAATTTTAAAATGTCTCCTCTTTATGCTACACTAGAAATATGGAACATCATTTTAATCATCGAGCAGAATCATTCGATTCTCCCAAAAATCAATTTTTGGCCGATCTTATTTATCAGCATCTAGTAAAACAAGTGCCTGATTTGTCGAACAAATCAATCCTAGACTTTGGAGGCGGAACTGGCCTTATCGCCCTTCCTCTTGCCAAACAAGCTAAATCAGTGACCTTGGTTGATATTGCAGACAAGATGCTTGCGCAAGCTCGTCTCAAGATTGACAGTCAAAAACTTGCAAACCTATCCTTGATTCAACAGGATTTATTACTTGAACCACTTGAAGAAGAGTTCGATCTTATTATCGTCAGTCGAGTTCTTCACCATATGCCTAATCTTGAGGACAGTCTGGCTATGTTCAAGGAACATTTGACTCACGGCGGACAACTCTTTATCGCTGATTTTACTCTACCAGCTGGAGAGACACACGGTTTTATCATTTCTGAACTTGAAGAAAGCCTCAGCCAACAAGGTTTCTCGGAAATAACAAGTCAAATACTCTACAGCTCAGACAATCTCTTTCTCCATAAACCTTCCCAATTATTTCTTACAAGTAGCAAAAATTTTTAGCCCTCGAGATATTAGACAGGCCTTCAAAACGAGGCATATACTAACCTTTACTCAGCTTTTGCATTTTCCCAATAGATAAGGTATAATAGTTGTATTGTCTTTTGGGGTCGTTACGGATTCGACAGGCATTATGAGGCATATTTTGCGACTCGTGT
>CAURIB010000092.1:0-7159 GCA_963524795.1 uncultured Streptococcus sp. | reverse complement strand
ACCTTGACCTTACTACTCTTCAACTTTTCTACAAAAACTTTTTGCTCTAAAATCCCCTCTGGCAATAAAATTTCACCTATTTCAAAAGCCTTAGTTAACTCTAGTAGATTTCCTAGTTGCTTAGCATCACCAGTTGTTAAAACTAACTGGTCAATCTTAGCCACACCTCGACTTTTCAGATAGGGAATCAGGTTTCGCTGGACAGTGCTTGATGAAACCTTCTCCTGCCAGCCCTCTTTCTTTTCACTTTCTTTCTCCCTTCCGACATCAATCAGGATAGTCTTTCCAGTCATATCCCTCAAAAAAATACTACTTCCTTGGTCCATAGCTAAAACTGTGATTTCATTTTCAATCGGGTGCTTGGTTACTAAAAAGAGAGAAGCAACTAAGAAAGCTAATAAAGTTAGTCTTTTGAAGTTTTTTCTAAGGTCATAGAGTAATGCCAATGCGATTAAGAGTGCCAGTAAAATCCAAACACTCGGCTGACCAAAGACAATCGGACGACTTGACAGTTGATAAACAAAGCGTATGATACTTTCTAACCATTCAAAGATAAAGTTAAACTGAGTGAACGGGTATATCATTGACAAACAAAAGAGAATTGATAAGAGGGGCAATAAAACCATGTCAAATAAGAAAGAAAAAGCAAAAGTTAGGACAATTGACCACGGTTGAAATTCAGAAAAGTAAAACGATAAAATTGGCAAGATTCCCAAGGAAATAATAAAACTCTCTCTGACAACAGCTTTTATGCCTTGACCTTTTTTACTAGTCATAGTTAGGATAAAGGCATAGGCGCAGGAAAGAACTCCTCCAGCGGTTAGGAAAAAGTTTGGCATGACGATAAACAAAAGGAGGACTGTCATAGCAAAGTTATCCAAGCCCTTAAAACCATGCTGGGACAAGATTTTTTGTAGCAGACTTCTAATCACAGATGCTGAAAATCCTGTCAATCCTGCATAAAACAAAGAAAACGGATAAGCTAGCCATTTGAACTTCTCTTGAGTCATATCCAAACGCAAGAGTGACTTTCTAAATGCATCCATAAAGAATCCGACTTGCATTCCTGACAAAGCAAAAAGGTGAATAATTCCTAGACTGGAATAGAGTTCATTCATTTCCTCAAAGTCTGTGTCCAAGTGACCTAATAACAGACCTGTCATATAATTGCGCATGGGGTCGGGAAAATTCCTTTTTATCCAGATAACTGCTTTTCTTCGCAAACTAGATAAATTTTCTCCAATATCCCAACTGCTCGTGGCTTTCATATCTGAAATTTTCGAAATGGTCAAGGTTTGATAAATCCCTTGACTTTTTAGATAGTTGCGATAATCAAAGCCAGCAAAATTTCTTGCCCCTTGAGGACTAGCTAATTTCCCTTCCAAAGTAATATCATACGGATCTGTTACATTTTGAAAGTCTTCTTTTTCTGCTTCTGATTGAAGTTTATAATAGACCTGAAACATTCGTCCTTCAGCTTTACCACGAAAAGAAAGACTGTCCCCATTCACCTTGATGGTGTCAGGTAATATTCGAACAGTTTCGACAGAAGAAAGCAAGTTTTGACTAGCATCTTCTTGTTGCCATTTTTGAAATAAAAACCAACTAGCAAATAGTCCACAAATCAGAAGAACCTTTAGTACAACTTTCCAAGGATGGTGGATAGAAAGACAAAATACTAAAAATACAAACCCCGAAAGTGCTAGAAAACTAGCTGAAAAGATTGTATAGTAAAGCCAGAGCAAGAGAAAGCTGAGATAGATTTTTGGAATTGGAAAGCGACTAATCCACTGTAACATATTCTTTTAGCTTTTCTATTGTTTTGGCACCAATGCCAGAAACCTTCTTGAGCTCATCTACTGACTTAAACTTACCATTGGACTCACGATGGTCAATAATGTCCTGAGCGCGTTTAGCACCTAATCCTTTGACTTGTTTTAACTCTTCAAGACTGGCTTTATTGAGATTGACTTTCTTATTTTCCTTGCTGTTGGAAGTACTTGATGGCATTTCTTGACTAGTAGCTTCTTCCTTAGTCGGAACATAGACAAGTGCTTCGTCACTAATTCTCTGGGCAAGATTGATAGACTTGCTATCAGCATTATCTGTCAATCCACCAGCTTTTTGAACAGCATCATTGATACGGCTTCCAACTGGTAAATCATAGATTCCAGGTGATTTGACGGCACCTTTGACATCTACAGTAATCAAATCTTGCTCCACCACTTCTTCCTTCTGATTTTTATCTTCCTTTTCATCCGTCGAATCCTTAGAAATAGCTGCAACTTCCGTTTGCAAATTACTTTCCTTGGCAGGTGTTTGCCTAGCTGGGTTAAGCAGGAAAAATCCACCCAAGACCAAACCCAAACTAGCACAGATAACAATGATTTTGTATTCTTTGATTTTCTCAATAAGTTCTTCCATATTTTCTCCTCTCTTAGCTTATTCGTAAGAGAAAGAAAAAAACAGCTGAAAAAACTTTTCAACTGCTTACTTATTTGCAAAATAATCTTCCTTGGTTAAAACATAATGAACTCTTGTTACGATTCGACCTTTTTCATGATGGTCCATACAAGCATACGGTTCTTCGTGAGAAAAGTGCATGCCTGATTTCTCCATGACTTTTCCTGACGCAGGATTATCCTTATCGTGAAGGGCCGTCAACTTATTCATCCCAATCTTTTCAAAAGCCAGTTTAATGACGGCACGATTGGCTTCTGTCGTCAAACCTTGATTCCAATATTTTTGGTTGATAATGTAACCAATGGCTGCCTTCTTAAGAACAGTATCCATCTTGTGCAGGTCAATGGTTCCGATAAACTCTCCAGTACTTTTTAGTTCAATACCCCATCGGCCTAACGGATTTGCTAGATAAAATTGAGCAATATTGTTCTTTGTTTCCTCTAAACTTTGATTGGTTGGAAAAGTGTAGCGCGTATTTTCTTTATTTGAAGCATACTCAAACATGGTTTCTGCATCATCGAGCGTTACTGGTCTAAGTACTAAGCGTTCAGTTTCGATAATTGGATGCTTAGCTAGTTTGATAAATAGTGATTCCATTGCCCATTCCTCCCTTTTTCTTTGGAAAATATTATTTTCTAAAAGCTTAGCAAAAAATGCATTAGAAATCAATAATTTTTCTTGATTTTCCAAGGGGTTTCATATAAAATAAGAACATCACAAGAAAAGACTGGGTTCTTCCCGTGATGATTTCGAATAAGAACCTAGATGTTAAATAAGGAGCTAATCTCTATGTTAATTGGAATTCCAAAGGAAATTAAAAATAATGAAAATCGTGTTGCTCTGACACCTGCTGGTGTACAGAGTCTTGTTGGTCGTGGTCACCGTGTCCTCATTGAAACAAATGCGGGACTTGGATCTGGTTTTGCTGATGCTGACTATGAAAAGCAAGGAGCTGAGATTGTCGCAACTGCTGCTGAAGCATGGGCTGCAGAGTTAGTTGTAAAAGTCAAGGAACCCCTTGCTAGTGAGTACCAGTTCTTGCGTGACGATTTACTTCTCTTCACCTACTTACACATGGCAGCTGCCCCAGAATTGGCGGATGCTATGCTTGCAGCTAAAACAACTGGTGTTGCTTATGAGACAGTTTGTGATACTCAGGGACAACTCCCTCTATTGGTTCCAATGAGTGAGGTTGCAGGTCGTATGGCTGTCCAAATCGGAGCTCACTTCTTGACTAAACAAGCTGGTGGTTCAGGAGTTCTACTAGGTGGTGTCCCTGGTGTTCCAAAAGGAAAAGTAACCATCATCGGTGGTGGTGTTGTTGGTACACATGCAGCTCGCATCGCTCTTGGTTTGGGAGCTCAAGTAACCATTCTTGATATCAGCGCTAAACGCCTCTCAGTCCTTGAAGACGTCTTTGGTCACCAAATCCAAACCCTCATGTCTAACCCATTTAATATCGAAGCAAGTGTACGTGAAGCAGACGTTGTGATCGGTGCTGTCTTGATTCCTGGTGCCAAAGCACCAAAATTAGTAACAGATGAAATGGTACAACAAATGCGTCCTGGTTCTGTCATCGTCGACGTTGCTGTAGACCAAGGTGGTGTTATTGCAACAGCTGACCGTGTGACAACTCATGATGAACCTGTCTATGAAAAACATGGTGTTCTTCACTATGCGGTTGCCAACATTCCTGGAGCTGTTGCTCGCACATCTACCATCGCCCTTACAAATGTGACTCTTCCTTATATCGAAGCCTTGGCAGGTAAAGGATTTAAGAAAGCAATCCTTGAAGACGCAGGCTTGCTTGAAGGTGTAACAACTTATCAAGGTCAACTCACAAGTCAACCAGTTGCAGAAGGCTTGGATCGTGACTTCACTTCAATCAGTGAACTTGTCTAAAACGATTTATAAATTAAAACTCTATGAAAATCAAAGAACAAACCACGTCAGCTTCACCTAGCCGCAGGCTGTACTTAAGTACGGCTAGGTGAAGCTGACGTGGTTTGAAGAGATTTTCGATGAGTACAAAACTACAAAAATAAGAGCAGCTTTTCCCTGCTCTTTTTTACTATTCTGTTTCTTCTTCACTTTCTTCAGCTTTGACAGGTCGAGGTTCATAGGCTCTGATAATTTGAGCGACAACTGGGTGGCGAACCACATCCTTGGCTGAGAAATGAACAAAGTCAATTTGGTGAATGTTCTTAAGTTTTTCTTGGGCATCAATCAAACCTGACTTTACATTACGCGGTAAGTCTATCTGACTAATATCCCCATTGACAATCATCTTAGAATTAAATCCAAGACGGGTCAAGAACATCTTCATCTGCATGATGGTTGTATTTTGCGCTTCATCCAAGATAACAAAGGCATCATCCAAGGTACGTCCACGCATATAAGCCAGGGGTGCAATCTCAATAATTTCTCGCTCCATGAGACGGGTAGTTTGATCCTTCCCAAGAATCTGATATAAAGCATCGTATACTGGACGAAGATAAGGATCTACCTTTTCCTTAAGATCTCCTGGAAGAAATCCTAAGCTCTCCCCTGCTTCTACCGCAGGACGTGTCAAAATGATACGCTTGACTTGCCCACGCTTGAGAGCTGTTACGGCTAAGGTCACTGCTAGGAAGGTTTTACCTGTCCCTGCCGGCCCAATACCAAAGGTCACATCGTGTTGTTTGACACTATCCACATAAAGCTTTTGACCCAAGGTTTTAACACGGATAGGCTTGCCTGTATTATCCTTGATAATTTCTTCTTCATAGAGGGCGACAAACTTATCGATTTCATTATTCTTAACCATGGTAATAGCTGTCACTACATCCGGAGTTCCAACGGTCATTCCACGATTGACCAAAACCATCAGGGCTTGAATAACTTGTCGGGCTTCCTCACAAGCTGACTCCTCCCCCAAGACTTGTACAATCTCTGTACGAGCATGGATGATGACATCTAACTCATCCTCCATCAAACGAAGATGGCGCTCATTAGAACCAAAAAGATGAAACAAATCATCTGGATGACTAAGCTGAATGTCTATTGAATGTTCCTTCAAATAAAGAACCTCTCTAACTCTTTAATTTCGTTTTATCATTTTTGTTTTCTTTTAGGTGAACTAGTCTTCAAGTCCCCACCATCTTGACAATAGGTCACAGACAAAGCTAGTTGCCAAATAATGGGAAAATCCTCATAAAAGATAAACTGAATGACTATATTATAGCAAAGAGGCTGAGAAATTACTATCCCAAACCTCATCTAGTAGCCTTAATGTTCTAAATATTCCTGCCAGATACGATCGAAGTCTCCCATATTAAAGGAAAAGCTAGCATGTTCCTCTAAAAAACGACTGACTTGATCGAAATCATCTGTATGCTTTGGGAAGGCGGACTCCTCAAAAGCCAGATCCGCTAAAATTGCTTTAGGACTATTGCTTTTAGGGTTGCGCTCGGTCATGAGCCAAGTATAAAATGATTTTCTCATAAGCCTCCTAAATCAACTCTGTGCCGAACTGATCTTGCTTGATTTTGCCAGCCTTCATCAAACCACCGAGTGCTTTTTTAAATTGACCTTTTGAAATACCGAAAGTAGCCTTGATATCATCTGGTGATGACTTATCATTCAAGGTCATGAACCCACCATTGCTTTCCAAATAAGTCAAGATCATCTGCGCATCATTTTCCAACATCTCAAAAGAGCGTGGTTTTAAAGAGAGATTAAGAGTTCGGTCAACCTCACGGAAACCAATGACACGCGCATCTAAAACTTGTCCCAAACGAGGTTCCGCATAGCGCTCACTTGGATGGATAAATCCAAGCATGTTGTTCTCCGGTAGATAGACAAAAGTTCCTGATAATTTGAGACGGTATACAATGGCAGGCCAATTTTGATTCTGCATGTTATTGTAGGCAGGACGTGCCAATCGTTGGAAATCTTCCTGATAAGCTAAGATTCCCCAGATACGGTCCTTCTTATCCACTTCTAGACGGATGTATAGACGATCACCCTTCTTAGGCCAGAGCTCTTTAAGTTCAGGAAGAATATCTAGTGACACAACGATTTCCTTGTCTGGTAATCCTGTATCAACAAAAACCCCAAGGTCCTTACGAACCTCTGTTACAGTTCCCCAACCAAATTGTTCCTGAGTTGCAGTGACCTCTAGAGTTGTCAAACGTAGTTTTTGCTTCATGTCTGTGTAAGCAAAACCTTTGACCGTATCACCAACTGTATGCTGACCTTCTTCTTTAGCTAGGGCATATGTTTGACCATCCTTTTGAACAAAGTAAAAACGGTCATTTTCATCGATGATGAGTCCAACGATAAAACTTGCAAGATTTGTATTCATATTTCCTTCTTTCGAATAAAACTCAGCCAGCAATGCCAACTGAGTTTTTCTGTTTATTTCTTAGACTTCCAAGATTTCTTTTTCTTTGTTGGCAGTCATTTCGTCGATGTGTTTAACAGCATCGTCTGTTGCTTTTTGAATATCTTTTTCAAGAGTCTTCAATTCGTCTTCAGTGATTTCTTTTGCTTTTTCTTGTTTCTTAGCCTCGTCCATAGCATCACGACGGATATTACGGATAGCAACTTTAGCATTTTCACCGACTTTTTTCACTTCTTTAGCAAGGTCGCGACGAGTTTCTTCTGTAAGAGCTGGGATTACCAAGCGAATAACAGAACCATCGTTAGCTGGTGT
>CAURIB010000091.1:0-7207 GCA_963524795.1 uncultured Streptococcus sp. | reverse complement strand
TCTGTTGAGAAGTTAGCTGAAGTTGGGTAAATACCTTTTTGGTCTTTCCCTTCTGTTCAGGCACCCCTTGTGGATGCATCTGCTGGAAATTCCCTTGCACTGACTGGCTAGTTTGATTGACTTGCCAATCAACCACTGCGTCATCTATTTTTTCTAATTTAGACCCAGAAGCCTGGACTTTTGGTCCAGGCTCTGAATCAATTTTTTAGACTTTTATTTTTCTAAATTGCTTGATTTGAAATTTTATTATGGTTAAGCAGTTTCAAAAATCTGAATAGTAGAACCTTTCTCAATTACTACCGCTTGCTCTGCTACAACATGGAGTGTACCAGGAAGGCTCCCCTCTTTTGAACCATCAAAAGAAATCGTGATATGTCCCAGTCCAGTTAAATTTTTTTCTACTACATTTCCTACGGAACTAATCGAATATTCCTGATTATCTACCACCAGCTTGCCACCTTCTAGTATTGAACCTAGCAGATTTTTGTTATCAATCTTAAAACAATACTCTGATAAATCTTCTGGTGCTTCTTCTCCAAATAAAATGAGCATATTGGCATCTTGAATCATATTCTGAGCTTCAGACCCTACTTGAATTACTTTAGTTTCAAAAATTTTCTTCATCTGATTTCTATTCATACTTTCTCTAATTTGTCATAAACTTAGGCTTATAGATAAGTTTAACATAATAGTTCTCTGTTTTCAGGCATCTATCAAAGGTCTACTGATAAAGACCAATACTAGCTATCCAAGCAACTAGCACTCGCGGAACACCATTGAGAAAGCGTGAATAAAGTACCGAAGGGACACCAACCTCAACTGTTTCAGCCTTGGCTTCAGATAGGCCGAGTGCTACAGGAATGAAATCACAACCGTTTTGAGTGTTGATAGCAAATAAAGCTGGCAGAGCCATTTGGGGCGGAATAGTCCCTTTTCCGATTTCGACTCCAATTAAAGTTCCAATAATCTGACTAATAACAGCTCCGGGACCTAACAAAGGAGATAGGAATGGTAAGGAACAGATAAAGCCAATTAAAACGAGTCCCCAGATGTTCCCCGCTAGGGGAACCATTAATTTTGCCAGCCAATTTCCAACACCGGATCCTTGAATAACCCCAATCAGCAAGGAAACAAAGGCCATGAAAGGAATTATTGTATTGAGCATTGTTTGGATGGCTTCACGAGCAGCCTGGTTGAAAGTTGCAACGACCTTACCAGCCCCCATCCCAATTCGTGCTACAATACTTGTTTCAGCTTTTTGCTCTGTAATTTTTTTACTAGTATCGTAAGTTGGCTTTTCAGTTACCACAGTTGTCGCTTTTTCGTCTTCATTAGCAGCAGAAATTTGATTAAGGCCAACTGCTGACACATAGATTTCCTCGGTTATATATTGAGCTAGAGGCCCACTTTTCCCTGTAGCGACAATATTTATTGTAGGGATCCCCTTTTTAGGATAAATACCACAGCGAAGAGTACCGCCACAATCCACGATTGCTAAAGCAATTTCCTCATCTGGGATAGAAGTTTTAAACCCATTAACAGCTTCCATACCGGTCAAATCAGCAATTTTATCCACAATATCTGGCTTTTCTCCTCCGCCAGTGATATAGATGAATTTATGCTTAGCTTCACTAGGTGTAATGACCAAAGGTCCTCCGAAACCGCCATTTCCTTTAACAACTTTTATACTCTTATATGACATAATTTCACTCTTTCTATAAATCAAATGTTTTACTCAAGGTAACACCTTGCTGTTTTGCTACATAAGCAGTTGTAAAATCGGTCACCCAACCGCCTACAAAGTTCATGACAAGCCCAACAAGCATGTAACGAATGGCTAAGTCCATTTGACTTAAACCTAAAGTTTGAATTCCTGTTGCAATTCCCATCCATACAAACAATTCCCCAGGATTGATATGCGGAAATACACCATTTGAAGTATGGCAGAACTGCATCTGAGCTGCTACAAAACTAGGTTTATAATATTCTGGTAAGAAACGTCCCATACTGATTGCCATCGGATTCCCCAGCATAAAGGCTGAAATGAAAGGTAAAATCATATACCGGCTAACAGGATTTTTGGCAGAAATCTTAGCCAGGGAATTGACCTTCTCTTCTCCCAAGAAAGCGATAAGGGTATTCATTGCAATCAATAGCATTAAGACAAGCGGTACAATATTTGTCATCCAGCTAATAAAGGTTTCTCCACCTAATTGGAAGAGTTTCATAAAACTCTCTGCAAAATTTGTAATGTGATTCATAAGGAACTCCCTTTCTTATTTTTTTTAAATAACTGTTTAATAGATAATTGTAAGTAATTCGCATAAAAGCCGAATCCCAGAAAAGAATCAGATGAACTTGTCTCTTTCTCAATACCTGCCTCATGCCAAAGATAGACTTTTCTAGCATCTTCTATGGCTGATTGCATCAACTTATTTTCTTTTCTCACAAGAGGATTATACTTGTCAAAATAATGGATGTCTTCTCCAACATAATCGTCCATATTTTGAAAACGTGCTAAGATTGTGACTCCTTGCATTTTGCTAGCTTTAAGAACCCGACCGTTTTCATCAACCGCGAACATGACAATCGTACCGGATTTGATTCTTCCGGACTTCCTGCCAATCGCTACGCGCCCCAGTCTTCGGAGCATCGTATAGGTCTTATTGAAGTCTTTGAGTTGCTGCCAGCCGAGGAACATTTGAAATATATAAGCTGCCATGACAAATACAGCGAAAATTATTAGCGAATTCATTAAAATACTCCTTTGCTCTTAGAAAATGATAGAAACTCTGTCTCTGTTTCTACAGCCCTCAAAGCTTCTTTTAGAGAAGGCTCTCCTGCAATTCGAAAAATGTCGTCATACAATTCCAGCAATTCACTCTCCATTTTGCTTTCAATTTCTGAGGGAATGGCGACTAGAAAGATAAATTCAATCCAATCATCTCCTTTTTGATAAGGCTCTTCTAGCTTTCCAAACATTAAAATAGTCTTTGCATAACCCTGGTTAATTGTATGGGGGAAGGCAATTCCTCCACCAAAAATGGTTGATTGTTTTTTCTCCCTATCAATTATCCGATTTCTAAAACCTTCATCAATCATCTGAAGTTTCTCTAACTCTGCAACCATATTTAGCAAGTATTGCTGATAGGTTTTTTGGGGACTCAACCGAAGAAAACGTAAGCTGACTGTTTCTAGATTTTTTTGATGAAAAGCATTGGCCCTCTGCCATTCTTCCCGCAGCCATTGATCATCAAAAAGATGATTAACTTGAATGACTGGAGATTTAGAATCTTTATATTTTAGAGGAACTGTCGTAAAAATCGCGAAATAGTCCTGATTCAAATCCAGATTAAAATCCTCTTCAGAATACTGAGTAATGTCTACATCATTTCCAAGGATTCGTCTGAGTTGCTGAATAATCATCGCAGCAGTTCCTCTTCCTGTTGTGCAAACTACTGCTATCTGCTTGCGAGAACCATTTACAACAGAGTTTTGCTTTCTTAAAATCATTTCAAAATACAAAGCCAGATATCCGATTTCAGATAATTCCAATTCAGAACCAAAAATTGCAGACAGTTCTTCTCCAGCAATTTTCGCCATTTCAAAAGCAAAAGGATATTGAGTTTGAACCTCGCCATGGAATATATCATTAGCTTGCACATGGAAAATCAGTCGATTGATTAAGGGGCCTAGATGAGACTTGATTTCTTCAAATAATTCTTCATCATCAAAGTTAACCAACATTGTTTCTTTGACTTTCTTGACAATCCCTTGAAAAATGTTTGCAAGCTGTTCAGATTGATAAGACGGCTTGCTTAAAGTGTCAATAAAACGGATATTAAACGGAAAACACAAAAAGTCTATTTCAAACTGACTGAGGGAAATCTTATAAGTCATCTCAATATGATAGATTAATTTTTCAACCAAAGGTGTCTCTGTTAAATCATTCCTATAGTAAGGAATAGGGCAACTCAACACCCTAGATGCATAAATACGCTCCACCATAATTGAAATTGTCTTTCGAAGGAGTTCCTTTGTTTCTTTCGGGATTTTATACTCCTGGAGTAGCGTCTCCAGAAAAGAAGATGTTGCCTCGGTGAGTGTCTTTCCTTCAAAGTAAGGGGCCACTTGGTGAATATAGAGCAAGCGCAAATTCAGCTCGGACCCCAAGACCTCCAGCCCACGGTTGGGCTTTCCTGAAATAGTGATAGAGTAACTCTCTGCCAAAGATTTTACTTGTTTTAAATCCTTATTAAGGGTACTTCTACTAACACCTGCTTCCTCAGCCAAGTCGTCAATAAGAAGAGGGGAGTTTGACTTAATTAAACGTTTTAGTAAATAGGCAATTCTTTTACTGGAAGAATTGAAGTCACTCTCCTGTTTTAAACTACCAGATAAAATCCTTTCCAACTCTGTATAGTCATACACTTCTAACATTAACTTATCATCTTGTGAGATAATCTGGATATTAGGAGCCAAAACATCATTTAATTGTTGGATACTCTTTTGCAAGGTTTGCATACTAATATCCAGCTCTGAGCGCATATCTACCAAGGAATAAGTTGGCTGTGAGACCATTTTTTCTAAAATGTTATACCATCGATTTACTAAGGTCAACTCTCTTCCTCACCTTCATTTTTTTAACCGCGAGTTTTCCCTCCAGCAATATTTGTAGTGACTCCAGTTATATAGCTAGAACGGTCTGAAATATAGAATGCTACAAGATCAGCTACTTCCCGTAGTTTACCACTTCGTCCCAAAGGAGTTGTTGAAGTTGAAGCATAACCAGCTCGAATATCTTCTACCGTCTTTCCACGGGTATAAGCAAGAGCTTCCTCATAAGAAAGAGTTCGAAGTCCCGTAGCTTCCATAATTCCTGGAGCAATTCCAACCACACGTACACCATGCTTACCCAGCTCTTTCGCCCATGAACGAGTGTAACTATAGACTGCTGCTTTTGTTGCAGCATAGGCACTTTGTCCTTCAGAACCTTCCAAGCCTGCTTCTGAAGCCATGTTCACAATTACACCTTTTCCATTTTTCACTAAAATACGTCCTACTGCCTGACTAACCAAATACAAACCTTTTTGATTAATCATTGTTACTTTTTCAAACGTTTCATCGTCTAACTCGTAAGGACCTTTAGGATTTTCTGCATCAATTAATAATCTGGGAACATTAATCCCTGCATTATTGACTACCGCATCAATATTGCCAAATCTTTCAACTATTTTGGCAACACCCTCTTCTACTTCAGAGCGAGAAGTTACATCAACTTTTACAAATAATAGATTCGGGTGACGCAAATCGTTGTCGCTAAGATCAAAATTCGCTACATTGACTCCTAATTCCAGCAATTCTTCAACGATTGCCTTACCGATCCCAGATGACGCGCCAGTCACAAGAACTGTTTTGCCTTTTATGTTTAACCAATCATTCATTTTGATACCTCTCAAATTTTATTTACAAGGCAATTATACAGCGCTTTCATAAAAGAATTAAGACACTCTTTTTTACACTTTTAAAAAAAATAATAAACTAATTAAGAGGCTTGTACTAAAAATCCACAAGAAATGAACTTGTGGATCTTTTTATATTCTAAATGAACTCAAAGCATATGAGAATCAAAGGCGTGCATTCAACTCAGCACCCAGCTCTTCAAAGCCTGGTTTCCCAAGAAGAGCAAACATGTTTTTCTTATAAGCTTCAACTCCAGGCTGGTCAAATGGATTGATACCATTCAGGTAGCCAGAAAGAGCAATAGCCAACTCAAAGAAGTAAATAGTGTAGCCCAAAGTGAACTCATCTTGCTCAGGCAGTGTCACAAACATATTTGGAACTCCACCATCAGTGTGTGCTAACAGCACTCCATCTGTAGCTTTTTTATTGACAAAGTCAACATCTTTTCCTTGCAAGTAGCCAAGACCGTCCAAGTCTTCTGCCAATTCAGGAATCAGCACATTTTTGCGAGGTTTATCTACACGGATAACTGTTTCAAAGAGGATACGGGTACCTTCCTGGATAAATTGTCCCAGAGAGTGCAAGTCTGTTGAGAAGTTAGCTGAAGTTGGATAAATCCCTTTTTGGTCTTTCCCTTCTGACTCACCAGCCAGTTGCTTCCACCACTCAGAGAAGTATTGCAGAGATGGTTCATAGTTAGCTAGAACTTCTGTCAGATAACCTTTACGGTACAAGATATTGCGTACAACTGCATATTGATATGCTTCATTTTCAGCCAACTTATCAGAAGCATAAGCCTTGCGAGCAGCATTTGCTCCTTCCATTAACTTGCTGATATCAGCTCCTGCAGCTGCGATTGGCAAGAGCCCCACTGCTGTCAATACTGTAAAACGACCACCTACACTATCAGGCACTACAAAAGTATCCCAGCCATTAGCATCTGCTTCAACCTTAACTGCACCTTTAGCGCGGTCTGTAGTTGCGTAGATACGTTGGTTAGCTTCTTCTTGACCGTACTTCTTAACCAAGAGTTCTTTGAAGACACGGAAAGCAATAGCCGGTTCAGTTGTTGTACCTGATTTAGAAATCACGTTTACTGAGAAATCTTTGTCTGATACATAGTCTACCAAATCAGCCAAATAGCTTGAAGAGATAGAGTTTCCAGCATAGAGGATCTGAGGTGCCTTGCGTTCTTCCTTTCTTTGCAAGTTTACAAATGAATTATTCAAGAAATCAATAGCTGCACGAGCTCCTAAATAGGAACCACCAATACCGATTACGATCAATACCTCACTATCAGATTGGATTTTAGCAGCAGCCTTTTGAATACGAGCAAATTCATCTTTGTCATATTCTTCAGGTAAGTTCAACCAGCCAGTCATTTCTGCCCCAGGACCTGTACCATTTCGCAGAGCAGAATCTGCTGCAGTCACTTGAGGCTGCATATAATCTAGTTCATGTGGTGCAACAAATTTATCTAATACTTTTGAATAATCAAATTTAATATGTGACATAATATTCCTCCAAAATTTCTTCTCTTCTATCATAACCCTTACCTTAGATTTTTTCAAGTTTTTATACTGAATTTTTCCAAATTTTATCATAATTTAAACATTTGCGTAAAAAATGTTACAATATTAAAATTTGAACGAAATAAGACAAAAAAACGACTAGGTTTCCAGTCGTTATAATTCATTCAATAAATACTCAAATAATTCTAAGTTGCCATCTTCTTCATTGACCA
>CAURIB010000090.1:0-7257 GCA_963524795.1 uncultured Streptococcus sp. | reverse complement strand
TATGCTTTCAATTTCAACCATTGTTGGAAGAAAAGGTATTGGGTTACGCGGTGGTAAACAAGCTTGTCAGCTAATTTCTCACGGTAGCTTTCAAGAGTTGAAGCTTTACGAGCACGAGCATCTGCATCTGGCCATTCTGTCCAAGCAAGATTATCAAAATGCTCCTTGATAGCCATGTACTCTGCAAATAGTTCAAGCCATGATTGATTGTCTTGAGCAAATTTTTCGAAGTCTTTGACATCTCCGACTTCAAGGAAACGTTTGACAGCTTTCTCTAGAAGTGGACGACGTGCATAGTAGATTTTAGCGTAGTCAACTTCAGTTGGGTTGCTACCAAAGTCCACACCTTCAAGATCACTTGCTTCCAACAAACCTTGCTCCACCAAAATATCAAGGTCGATAAAATGAGTGTTTCCAGCAAAGGCTGAGAATGATTGGTATGGAGAATCTCCATAGCTAGTTGTTCCTAAAGGAAGGATTTGCCAGTAACGTTGCTTTGTACGAACCAAGAAGTCAACGAAATCATAGGCACTTTGACCAAATGATCCGATTCCGTATGCTCCTGGAAGTGATGAGATGTGCATCAACACACCGCTTTGACGTTTTTTCATATTAGCACCTCAAGTGTTTATATTGTTAATTATTTCAATTTTTGCGCAAACGTTTGCGCTAAGTCAAGTATACCCCATTTCTAAAATAAATGCAAGCGTTTGTAAAAAAAACTTTTTCTCTACTTTTTATTTCCGAAATCGGAAATTCCCTATATTTTAAATTTCCCCCTCCATTTGTTTCGTCTTCTATGTATGCAATCGTTTCCCTTCAATTATTTTTGAATTGAAATTTACACGATTTCCTATTTTTCTTCTATTATACAAACAATTTTAGGAATTAGCCAGTCACAAGCTTTTTTAATTTTTTTCAAAAAAACGCTTGCAACCGTTTTCTGTTTGTGCTATACTAAGGTCATAAGGGAAAACGTTTGCGTTTCCTCGAAATTAAAATTTGTTATTCTTTAGGAGGAATACACTATGTCAACTAAATTCATGAAGAGCGCTGCTGTACTTGGTACTGCTACTCTTGCTAGCTTGCTTTTGGTAGCTTGCGGAAGCAAAACTGCTGATAAAGCAGCTGATTCTTCTGCATCAGGAAGCCAAGAAATCACTTTCTACGTTGAAGACCAATACAAAGCTTATGCTGAAACAGTTGCACAAGCTTATGAAAAAGAATCAGGAACAAAAGTTAACATCAAATCTGGTGACCAAATGGGTGGTCTGGACAAGCTTTCTCTTGACAACCAATCAGGTCAAGCTCCTGACGTTATGATGGCTCCATACGACCGTGTAGGTAGCCTTGGTACTGACGGACAACTTTCAGAAGTTACATTGAGCGACGGCGCTAAAACAGATGATAAAACTAAATCTCTTGTAACAGCTGCTGACGGTAAAGTCTATGGTGCTCCTGCCGTTATTGAGTCACTTGTTATGTACTACAACAAAGATTTGCTTAAAGAAGCTCCTAAAACATTTGCTGAATTGGAAGAACTTGCAAAAGACAGCAAATACGCTTTCGCTGGTGAAGATGGCAAAACTACTGCCTTCCTAGCTGACTGGACAAACTTCTACTACGCATACGGACTCCTTGCTGGTAACGGTGCTTACGTATTCGGACAAAACGGTAAAGATCCTAAAGACATCGGTCTTGCAAACGAAGGTTCAATCGCAGGTATCAACTACGCTAAATCTTGGTACGAAAAATGGCCTAAAGGTATGCAAGATACTGAAGGTGCTGGAAACTTGATCCAAACTCAATTCCAAGAAGGTAAAACAGCTGCTATTATCGATGGACCTTGGAAAGCTCAAGCATTCAAAGATGCTAAAGTAAACTACGGTGTTGCTACTATCCCAACTCTTCCAAACGGAAAAGATTACGCTGCATTCGGTGGTGGTAAAGCTTGGATCATCCCATCAAGCACTAAGAACCTTGAAGGCGCACAAAAATTTGTAGACTTCCTAGTTTCAACTGAACAACAAAAAGCATTCTACGATAAAACTAACGAAATCCCAGCTAACACTGAAGCTCGTTCATATGCTGAAGGTAAAAACGATGAGTTGACAACAGCTGTTATCAAACAGTTCAAGAACGCTCAACCAATGCCAAATATCTCTCAAATGTCTGCAGTTTGGGATCCAGCGAAAACTATGCTCTTTGATGCTGTAAGTGGTAAGAAAGATGCGAAAACAGCTGCTAACGACGCTGTTACATTGATCAAAGAAACAATCAAACAAAAATTTGGTGAATAAAAAATTTGTTCAAGGGGGGTGGAATTCAAATCCCCCTTTGAATTTATCAATAGAAAACATATATAGTTTAGGTTTTGATTGAAAACCAGTATCCTATGAAAGGAGTTATTATGGAAAAGCAACAACCTAGTAAAGCAGCCCTGCTGTCTATCATTCCTGGGTTAGGACAGATTTACAATAAACAAAAAGCCAAAGGTTTTATCTTCCTTGGTGTAACCCTTGTATTCGTCCTTTATTTCCTAGCACTTGCAGCCCCTGAATTAAGCAATCTCATCACTCTTGGTGACAAGCCAGGTCGTGATAATTCACTCTTTATGCTGATTCGTGGTGCCTTCCATTTAATCTTTGTAGTCGTTTATGTACTCTTTTATTTCTCAAATATTAAAGATGCACATACAATCGCAAAACGTATTAACAATGGAATTCCAGTACCACTTACGCTAAAAGATATGATCAAAGGAATCTATGAAAATGGCTTCCCTTACCTCTTGATCATTCCATCTTATGTTGCCATGACTTTTGCGATTATCTTCCCAGTTATCGTAACCTTGATGATTGCCTTTACCAACTACGACTTCCAACACTTGCCACCAAACAAATTGTTGGACTGGGTTGGTTTGACCAACTTTACAAACATCTGGAGTTTGAGTACCTTCCGTTCTGCCTTTGGTGCCGTTCTTTCTTGGACTATCATCTGGGCTTTGGCTGCCTCAACTTTACAAATCGTAATCGGTATCTTCACAGCTATCATTGCTAACCAACCATTTATCAAAGGAAAACGTATCTTTGGTGTTATTTTCCTTCTTCCTTGGGCTGTTCCAGCTTTCATCACTATCTTGACATTCTCAAACATGTTTAACGATAGTGTTGGTGCTATCAACACTCAAGTATTGCCAATCTTGGCTAAATTCCTTCCTTTCCTTGATGGGGCTCTTATCCCTTGGAAAACAGACCCAACTTGGACTAAGATTGCCTTGATTATGATGCAAGGTTGGCTTGGATTCCCATACATCTACGTTTTGACTTTGGGTATCTTGCAATCTATTCCTAACGACCTTTACGAAGCAGCTTATATTGACGGTGCTAATGCTTGGCAAAAATTCCGCAACATCACTTTCCCAATGATCTTGGCTGTTGCGGCACCTACTTTGATTAGCCAATACACCTTCAACTTTAACAACTTCTCTATCATGTACCTCTTCAATGGTGGTGGACCTGGTAGTGTCGGAGGGGGAGCTGGTTCAACCGATATCTTGATTTCATGGATTTACCGTTTGACAACAGGTACATCTCCTCAATACTCAATGGCGGCAGCTGTTACCTTGATTATCTCTATCATTGTCATCTCAATCTCTATGATCGCATTCAAGAAACTACACGCATTTGATATGGAGGACGTCTAAGATGAATAACTCAATCAAACTCAAACGTAGACTGACTCAAACCCTCACTTACCTCTACTTGATTGGCCTCTCAGTCGTGATTATCTATCCATTGTTAATTACTATTATGTCAGCCTTCAAGGCAGGTAACGTCGCAGCCTTTAAACTAGATACTAACATCGACTTCAATTTTGATAACTTTAAAGGACTCTTCACTGAAACCTTATACGGTACTTGGTATCTCAATACCTTGATTATCGCCTTGATTACCATGGCTGTCCAAACAAGTATCATCGTACTTGCTGGTTATGCTTACAGCCGTTACAACTTCTTGGCTCGTAAACAAAGTTTGGTCTTCTTCTTGATTATCCAAATGGTGCCAACCATGGCCGCTTTGACAGCCTTCTTCGTTATGGCACTTATGTTGAACGCCCTTAACCACAGCTGGTTCCTCATCTTCCTTTATGTTGGTGGAGGTATCCCGATGAATGCTTGGCTCATGAAAGGTTACTTCGATACAGTGCCAATGTCTCTAGACGAATCTGCAAAACTAGACGGTGCGGGACACTTCCGCCGCTTCTGGCAAATTGTTCTTCCACTTGTTCGCCCAATGGTTGCCGTACAAGCTCTCTGGGCCTTCATGGGACCTTTCGGAGACTACATCCTCTCTAGTTTCTTGCTTCGTGAGAAAGAATACTTTACTGTTGCCGTAGGTCTCCAAACCTTCGTTAACAATGCGAAAAACTTGAAGATTGCCTACTTCTCAGCAGGTGCTATCCTCATCGCCCTTCCAATCTGTATTCTCTTCTTCTTCCTACAAAAGAACTTTGTTTCAGGACTTACAAGTGGTGGCGACAAGGGGTAATATACCCCCGCCACCCTTTTTCATTTTGGAGCTTGTCCTTACTTAGATAATCTGGTGAGAAATAAAAGCTTACTGAGGTAATGATTCTGGTTTGTGGACAATTTATGCTCTTCGAAAATCTCTTTAAACCACGTCAGCTTTATCTGCAGCCTCAAAGCTGTGCTTTGAGCAACCTGTGGCTCGCTTCCTAGTTTGCTCTTTAATTTTCATTGAGTATTAAATCAAAAGCCTACTTTCAACCAGCATTGTACCTGCCCCACTTGAAATAAAACACATTTCTCTATATAATACTCGTATAGAAAAATGCCTTAGAAAGAGAATTATGATGCCATATCCATTTTCTTATTTTAATAGTATCTGGGGATTTCGTAAGCCCCTATCTCAACGTTTTGGTCTCAACTGGTTCCAACTGATTTTTACCAGTCTTTTCTTGATTAGCTTGTCTATGGTGCCTATTGCCATTCAGAATAGCTCTCAGGAAACCTATCCTTTAGAAACCTTCATAGATGATGTCTATACTCCTTTGACGGACGAAGTCGTTCAGGATTTGGCTACCAATGCTAAGATTACAGATGGAAAGTTAAGCTATACAGGGACAACTCCTCATCAAACTTCTGTTCAAATTGGAGACGCTTCTAGCTCAGTCTTCCCTGAAGAATTACTTCTTAGCTTTGAACCCGAGAATCTCGTCATCAGTAAGCAAGGAAAAGAATTGACTAGCATCCGCTACCATGCTATCACTACGGATAGTTTCCAAAACAAGGAAAGTTTGACTCAAGCTATTTCCAAAGACTGGTATCAACAGAATCGTGTTTATATTAGCCTCTTTCTCGTAATAGGTTCTGGTTTCCTATTTGGACTCAATTTTTTCATTGTCGCTTTAGGTGCCAGCCTCTTGCTCTACTTTACGAAAAAATCACGTCTCTTCTCATTTAAAACCTATAAAGAGTGCTATCATTTCATCTTGAACTGTTTAGGATTACCAACTTTACTTGCCATGATTTTAGGTCTCTTCGGCCAAAATATGGCAACTTTGATTACTGTTCAAAATATTTTATTTGTTCTATATCTGGTCACTATCTTTTACAAAACGCATTTCCGTGATCCAGACTACCATAAGTAGGAGAATATTATGCCCGTGACAATTAAAGACGTGGCCAAGGCTGCAGGTGTCTCACCTTCAACCGTAACACGTGTGATTCAAAACAAATCAACAATTAGTGATGAAACTAAAAAACGAGTTCGAAAGGCTATGAAGGAACTCAACTACCATCCTAACCTCAATGCTCGAAGCCTAGTAAGTAGCTATACACAGGTTATCGGATTGGTTCTTCCAGATGATTCAGACGTTTTCTATCAAAATCCTTTCTTTCCTTCTGTCCTTAGAGGAATTGCACAAGTTGCTTCAGAAAATCACTATGCTATCCAGATTGCAACTGGAAAAGACGAAAAAGAGCGTTTAAAGGCCATTTCACAAATGGTCTACGGAAAACGTGTGGATGGTCTTATCTTCTTGTATGCACAAGAAAATGATCCCTTGGTGCAACTAGTTGTCGATGAGCAATTCCCCTTCCTCATCCTTGGGAAATCACTGTCACCTTTTATTCCACTGGTTGACAACGATAATATTCAAGCTGGTTATGATGCAACAGAATACTTCATCAAAAAAGGATGCAGCCGAATTGCCTTCATCGGGGGGACCAAAAAACTTTTCGTAACTCAGGATCGTTTAAAAGGCTACGAACAAGCCCTTCAAGAAAATCAGTTGCCTCTCGACAGTCAACGTACCTTCTTTGCAGATGAGTTTCTAGAAGAAAAGGGCTATAACTTTAGTAAACAACTCTTTAAATATGACCCTCAGACCGATGCTATTATCACAACGGATAGCCTCTTAGCTGAAGGTGTATGTAACTATCTCAACGAACACCAACTTGATGTTCCAGTCCTTAGCTTTGACTCAGTAAATCCAAGGTTGAATCTAGCTGCCTATGTAGATATCAACAGCCTTGCTCTTGGCCGAACTTCATTTGAAACCATCCTGCAAATCATCAGCGATGCCAAGGAAAATAAACAAATTTGCTATCGTCAATTGATTGCCCACGAAATCGTTGAAAAATAAGAAAACCCAACTCTGACAATGTGTTCCAGAGTTGGGTTTTTCGTTCTATTCGTTATTATAAATGATTATCAGCAAGCAAACTAACAAAATTAGTCGGTAAGCTAGTGCAAGAAAATACTAATGGAATTTGAACTTGTCATAAAAAATTTTAGTTTTCGACTTCGACAAATCGTCCGAGGATATGGACATTTTCCGAAACAGAAACAAAGGCCGTCGGATCCACTTGTTTCATAATCAGTTTAAAATCATTGAACTCTGCACGAGTGATAACCGTAATCAAAACAGCCTTACGCTGGTGATTATAAGTTCCTTCAGCATCATGGATCATGGTCGCTCCACGATGCAATTTATTATGGATCTTCTCAATGACGGCATCTGGATTGCTAGTGACAATCATAGCCTGCATGCGTTTTTGCTTGGTGAAAACTGCATCTGTCACACGACTTGATACAAAGATGGTAATCATGGAATAAAGGGCATATTTCCAGCCAAAGGTCAAACCTGCAATCAGCATGATTGTCCCGTTCACCAAGAAAGAGATGCTTCCAACGTTACGACCTGTCTTCTTGCGAATAGTCAGACTGACAATAT
>CAURIB010000089.1:0-7334 GCA_963524795.1 uncultured Streptococcus sp. | reverse complement strand
ATTTTATCTCCGTATTGTTCCAAAGTAGAAGCAAAGTTTGAGCTACTTGGGAAGAGGCGTGCTGTTGTGTAAACACCTGAAGAAAAGCTACGGATCAAGGATTCTTGGTCTGAACCATCATAGTAAGTTAATTTAACTTTCTCGATTTTAACCTTCTCTTTATCCCAATAATTTGGGTTCTTTTCATATTCGATTAAAGATTTTGAAGTCAATGTCTTCAAGATATATGGACCGTTATAAAGAATACCAGCTGGGCTGACCGTTCCGTAATTCTTACCTGATGCTTTGAGGAATTCTTCATTTACTGGTAACATAGTTGCTGAAGTTACTTTTGAATTCCAGAAAGTTTCAGGTGCATTTAGAGTGTACTCAACAGTATAGTCATCTACTGCCTTAACACCGACTGTAGAGAAATCATTAGTCTCACCAGTCATATATTCATTCAAGCCCTTGATTGAGTTTTGAATAAGAGTGACACCGTCTGATTTGCCATCTGCTACGTGTTTCAACCCTGTAACAAAGTCATGCGCAGTTACTTCAGCGTATTCTTCACCCTCTGAAGTATACCATTTAACCCCTTTTCGAAGTTTATAAGTATAAGTCAAACCGTCTTGTGAGACGCTCCAATCCTCAGCTAGAGATGGAACCAAATTTCCGTATTCGTCATTTTCCAACAAACCATCAACAACGTTACCAATGATATCCGTTGTTGAAGTACGAGTTGCGATACTGTAGTCCAAAGATGATGGGTCTACACCATAGACATAAGAGAAGGTTGTAGGTGCGTCTGCTTCCTTATCAGCTTTACCACAAGCTACAAGAAGAACTGCTGTACTCAGGACAACTCCTGCTGTTAACATCCACTTTTTCGTTTTCATAAAGATCTCCTTTAATAATTTTTAATCTACTTTTACAATCCAGCCTTCTGGTGCTTCAACGTCACCAAATTGGATACCTGTCAATTCATCGTATAGTTTACGAGTCACTGGCCCAACCTCTGTTTCACTGTAGAAAACATGGAAATCATCACCGTGTTGGATTCCCCCAATAGGTGAGATTACTGCTGCTGTTCCACAGGCACCTGCTTCTACAAATCGATCAAGGCTGTCAATTGGCACATCTCCCTCAACAGGTGTCATTCCCAAACGATGCTCTGCCAAGTAAAGCAATGAGTACTTGGTAATAGATGGCAAAATTGACGGACTCAATGGGGTTACAAACTCATTATCAGCTGTAATTCCAAAGAAGTTTGCTGAACCAACTTCTTCAATCTTAGTGTGGGTTGATGGGTCTAGATAAATAACGTCTGAGAAATGACGTGATTTAGCCACTTTTCCAGGCAGTAGACTAGCTGCATAGTTACCACCGACCTTGGCAGCTCCTGTTCCATTTGGTGCAGCACGGTCATACTCATCTTGAATCAAGAAGTTTGTTGGAACCAATCCACCCTTAAAGTAATTTCCAACTGGCATAGCAAAGATGGTAAAAATATACTCCTCAGCTGGTTTTACCCCAATGATATCTCCAACACCAATCAAGAGCGGACGAAGATAAAGGGTTCCACCAGTTCCGTAAGGTGGTACGTATTCTTCATTAGCACGAACAACTGCTTTACAAGCCTCTACAAACATTTCTGTTGGCACTTGGGGCATCAAGAGACGATCACAGGTACGTTGGAGTCGTTTAGCATTTTCATCTGGACGGAAGAGTTGAATACTGCCATCTTTTGTACGATAGGCTTTCAATCCTTCAAATGCTTGCTGTCCATAGTGAAGGCTTGGAGATGATTCTGAAATATGCAAGGTTGCATCTTCTGTTAATTCTACTTGAGTCCATTGTCCATTTTTAAAATAAGCGATATAACGATAAGGTAGTTTCATATAGGAAAAACCGAGATTTTCCCAATCAATAGCAACTGGCATATTCTTCTCCTCTTATTCTAATCAAAGCTATGTGTTCTATTCTACACTATTCTCTAAAAAATTCAAGTATTTTTTGTAATTTTCTGAAAATTTTACCAAAAAAAGAAACCAGTCACTGGGACTGGTCCTTTTCTTAGTTTTCCTTATCATCTTTAAAAACGTCTTTGAGGTAGGCATCAAAAACTTCTTCGTCAGAAATGGTATCTGAAATAAAGCTACCGTTGCTAGTTCGTTCTGATAGATTCAAATCTTGTAAGATTGATTCGTAAATCGTTCCCTTATTTGATTGAACAACCAAAGTTTGTTCTCCGTCTTCCACTTCGGTGCTAAAGAGATCTCCAACAAATCCTTGTTCAGAAACTGCACCAGCAAGGAAGACACGATGTGGTTTGCTCTTTAATTCTCTAAGGACTTGAAGACCACGATTAGCACGACTGGTTGCTGGAATTTCCTCAATCGAAACGCGCTTAAGACTTCCACGATGCGTCAAAAGATAGAAAGATGAAGTGTTGCAGATAAAGGCTGCTTGTATCACATCATCTGCTTTGAGATTCATGGCTTTCACCCCTGCAGCTTTGGCACCGATAACTGGCACTTCTTCGATGTTAAAGCGGAGGGCATAACCGTTTCGACTAATCAAGAGAACATCATCCAGTTTAATCGGAGCTACTGCTACAATCTGGTCAGTATCATCTTTCAACTTAGCATATTTGACAGACTTAGAGCGATAGGTTCTCCATGGAGAGAATTCTTTGCGTTCAACACGTTTGATTTGTCCAAGTCGTGTTGCTGCAAAATAAGTTGTCGCATCATCAAACTGATCAACAACTTCTACAAAGAGCACTTCTTCATTGGTTTCAAAGTTTGTAATAGACTGACTCAAATGCTCTCCGATATCCTTCCAACGAATATCTGCCAACTCATGGACTGGTCGATAAATGACATTACCAAGCGTTGTAAAGATTAAAAGATGCTGGGTAGTTTTCGCATTTTGAACGAATAGCAATCGGTCATCATCTCGTTTACCAATTTCTTCCAGTGTTGAAGCTGCGAAAGAACGAGGGCTCGTACGCTTGATATAGCCAGCCTTAGTCACACTGACGTATGTATCTTCTTCAGCGATCAAACTAGCAGTATCAATCTCAATCACTTTAGCAGTATCCTCTAAAGAACTCAAACGTGGAGTCGCAAATTTCTTCTTGACTTCACGGAGTTCTTTCTTCATGAGATTGTACATGGTTCGTTCATCACCGATGATAGCTGCAAGCATAGCAATCTTTTCACGTAGTTCTGCTTCTTCTTCCTGCAAGACAACTACGTCTGTATTGGTCAAACGGTATAGTTGCAAGGTAACAATAGCTTCAGCCTGCTCTTCAGTAAAATCATAACTGACCTTGAGGTTTTCCTTGGCATCAGCCTTATTTTCAGAAGCACGGATAAGGGCAATGACTTCATCCAAAATCGAGATAACGCGAATCAAACCTTCCACGATATGGAGACGTTTTTCAGCCTTTTCCTTGTCAAAGCGAGAACGAGCCAAGATGACTTCACGACGGTGGGCGATATAGCTAGACAAAATCGGTACAATTCCAACCTGGCGAGGCGTAAAATTGTCAATCGCCACCATGTTGAAGTTGTAGTTGATTTGCAAGTCAGTGTATTTGAAAAGGTAGTTGAGAACAAGTTCCGTGTTCGCATCTTTTTTGAGTTCTATAGCGATGCGAAGACCATCACGGTCAGATTCATCACGAACCTCAGCGATACCTGCCACCTTGTTATTGACACGGACTTCATCGATTTTCTTGACCAAGTTAGCCTTATTGATTTCATAAGGAATCTCAGTGATAACGATTTGTTCCTTACCACCTTTAAGCTTCTCAATTTCCGTCTTAGAACGAACAACCACGCGCCCTTTACCAGTTTCATAGGCCTTTTTAATCTCGTCACGACCTTGGATGATAGCTCCTGTAGGAAAGTCTGGCCCAGGCAAGAATTCCATCAACTTATCAACCTTGGCAGTTGGGTGATCAATCATGTAGACTGTAGCATCAATAACTTCAGCCAAATTATGTGGTGGAATATCTGTCGCATACCCAGCTGAAATACCAGTTGAACCATTGACTAAAAGGTTTGGAAAAGCCGCTGGCAAGACTGTTGGCTCTTTCTCGGTATCGTCAAAGTTCCAAGCAAAAGGAACTGTCTTTTTCTCGATATCTTGAAGAAGATAACCGGCAATCTCAGACAAACGCGCCTCGGTATAACGCATAGCCGCAGGCGGATCTCCGTCCATAGAACCGTTATTACCGTGCATTTCAACTAGAATCTCACGGTTCTTCCAGTCCTGAGACATACGAACCATGGCATCATAGATAGAAGAATCCCCGTGTGGGTGGAAATTCCCCATGATATTTCCGACAGACTTAGCTGACTTACGGTAGCTCTTGTCAAAAGTATTGCCATCCTTATTCATAGAATAAAGAATACGGCGCTGAACCGGCTTCAATCCATCTCGAATGTCTGGCAAAGCTCGGTCTTGAATGATGTACTTGGAGTAGCGACCAAAGCGCTCTCCCATGATGTCCTCCAAGGACATATTTTGGATATTACTCATATAAGATACAAAGGGACGTTTCGGCTTGCCGAAAATTTCTGTAGAAAATAGGAAATCGATGCAGGGTTCGATGAGAACCAGACGATTTATCTTTTTTCTAAGTCTTCGTCCCGTGTTCAGTTACTTTATATAACTAAACTATCCTTTCTGTAGTTTAAAATACGTTTAAAAAAATGCATCAGGAGTTTCCACACAGCATTTAGGGCGTGTTCAACTCCTTTCAAAGAATGTAGAGTAGAGTTTACAGAAAGGGTATTCAGTTACTATAAATAACCAAACTATCCTTCTGTAGTTTAAAAATTTTAAATTATATACTTTATTTAGTTAACGATGGGAAGTCTCTTTTCAGCATACTGAATCTAACTCATTAATTTACTCTATTCTACAAGAAATTATTCATAGTTTAAGAAAATATTATTCTTCGTTTTCTTCACTATTTATTCTTTTTTTTAGTTCCTGTTTTTTCTCATCAGATAATTCAGATAAAAACTTATCTAGATTTATATCTTCTATATTATCAGGATATTTTGTATAGAACCAATTTTGTTGCTTTAATATTTGTTCAAAAAATATTCTTGTGACTACAGATACTTCCCCTGATGTTGGGAACTCAAATTCCTTAATCTTTGTGTTATACTTTAAAAAATTATGAATTCCATAGGAAATAACAAATTGTACATCATCATTTTTATGATGAAGTGGATATCCTTTCGCCTTAATTTTTTCTCTATTTGCAATACTATGTCTAATACCTATCCATAAAATTGCATATATTTGTGCGGGTGTATACCTATTTTTGACAAGTAAAGTTCGAATTTCTGTTTTGATAGCATCAATTTGCTTCTCACAACCTTCTTTATCCCATTTATAATGAAAATTATAATTTTGAAACTGATAATTGAATAGTTTGAGTAATTCATTAGTAACGATATACTTCCATAATTCTTGTTTTTCTTCTAAAGAATAAGATAAGTTATGAGGAAACTTAAGATCTTCAAACCAATTTTCATCACTTCCAAACATAAGTTCTAAATTTTTTAACGAATAACTCACCTTACGTATGTAAAATTCATTTGGATAACATAGTGACTCTGACGGTTTAAGAAAAGCTTCAATAGAACTTGATGGTGAAACAACTAAAATATTATTTTTGTAAAGATAACGAATTTCTTCTATGTAATCATCTTCAAAGAAAAGCTGTGGAAATATTTGAGACTCGTATCTACAGTCTGAACTTCCGTTACTAATTTTTAATCCTTGTAAAATTACGGCTAGAATTAATCTTTCCTTCAACTTGAATTTTACAAGTCTTTTAGGTTCCTCAAAACTAAATGATTTCAAAATTAATTCGCGTTTCTTAATTCTACAGTCCATGCATAAGCAATCTACATCATCTTGAATATGTCCGCAAATAGTACATCTTGGATCATTAAAATGTAAATCAGAGTCGATATTTTTGACAAAATCTTTAAAACCAGCTTTAGTTGGTAACTCTTTATATTTTTCATTGCCACATTTTTCGCATTTTTCACCTATCATTATTTTAGGGAAATGTTTTCGTATAAGTGAAGGAGTAGTTTGTAGGTCATAGATATTTATTAAATCTACTAATTTTTTATTTCCTAAATAATAGTCTTTCAACAAACCAAGAAGTTCCTCATCCGGAAAATCTTTAAAAATTTCACCCTTACTGCTAGTATCAATCAATGACCAAATATCTTTCATACGTTACGTACCTCGTATAACTTTAATGTAAAAAGAATTAAAATAGCTTTGATATCAATTTCTTTTACCACTATTGTTCTTCTTACAAAAATCCAATCTAGAATCTCAAAACACCATCTCCCCGCTCTCTTCCAGCGTAAACTTGACATTATCTTCAATCCACTTACGGCGTGGTTCGACCTTATCTCCCATAAGAACATTGACGCGACGTTCTGCTCGTGCTAAGTCTTCAATCGTAACACGAATGAGGGTACGGGTTTCTGGATTCATAGTTGTTTCCCATAGTTGGTCCGCATTCATCTCACCAAGCCCCTTGTAGCGTTGGAGGGTAGCTCCTTTGCCGAATTGCTTACGAAGTTCCTCTAGTTCACCATCCGTCCATGCGTATGCCACTTCTTCTTTCTTGCCTTTGCCTTTAGACATCTTGTAAAGTGGAGGAAGGGCGATATAGACATGTCCAGCTTCAACTAGCGGACGCATATAACGATAAAAGAAGGTTAAGAGAAGTGTTTGGATGTGAGCACCATCGGTGTCCGCATCGGTCATGATAATGATCTTGTCATAGTTAGCATCTTCAAGAGAGAAATCTGCCCCTACACCAGCACCAATGGTATAAATCATGGTGTTGATTTCTTCATTTTTGAGGATATCAGCCATCTTGGCCTTGGCTGTATTGATTACCTTACCGCGAAGAGGTAAGATAGCCTGGAATTTACGATCACGACCTTGTTTGGCAGAACCACCGGCAGAATCTCCCTCGACCAAGTAGAGTTCGTTCTTGGCTGGATTTTTAGACTGTGCTGGGGTTAATTTCCCAGAAAGTAAACCCTTATCTTTCTTATTTTTCTTACCATTACGACTCTCGTCACGCGCCTTACGTGCTGCTTCACGGGCATCACGCGCCTTGATAGCCTTACGAATCAGATTAGAAGCCAACTCCCCATTTTCCATGAGGAAGAAGGTCAACTTATCAGCCACAATCCCATCTACAACGGGACGAGCAAGGGGACTTCCCAGTTTATCCTTAGTCTGTCCTTCAAATTGCAAATGTTCTTCAGGAACCAAGATAGAAAGAA
>CAURIB010000088.1:0-7447 GCA_963524795.1 uncultured Streptococcus sp. | reverse complement strand
ATGGTGAGTTGTTGACCAAGAAGGTCATTTGAAGAGTTGGCTCATCGATGTGAAGAACTGGCAATGCCTCAACTGCATCTGTTGGAGTAATGGTTTCACCAACGAAGATATCTTCCATACCTGATACGGCAATCAAATCTCCAGCTTTGGCTTCTTGAATTTCACGACGTTCCAAGCCAAAGAAACCAAAGAGTTTTGTAACACGGAAGTTTTTGGTTGTTCCGTCAAGTTTAGAAAGGGTAACTTGATCTCCAACCTTTACACTACCACGGAAGACACGTCCGATACCGATACGACCTACGAAGTCATTGTAGTCCAAAAGTGAGACTTGGAATTGAAGGGGCTCATCTGAGTTATCAACTGGAGCTGGAATGTGGTCGATAATGGTATCAAAGATTGGCGCCATAGTCTTTTCTTGGTCTGCTGGATCATCTGACAATGAAGATGTTCCGTTGATCGCTGATGCATAAACAACTGGGAAGTCAAGCTGATCATCATCCGCACCAAGCTCGATGAAAAGTTCCAAGACTTCATCTACTACTTCTGCTGGACGAGCTGATGGCTTATCAATTTTGTTAACCACAACGATAGGCACAAGGTCTTGTTCCAAGGCCTTTTTCAATACGAAACGAGTCTGTGGCATAGTTCCTTCGTAAGCATCTACGACCAAAACAACACCGTCAACCATTTTCATGATACGCTCAACTTCTCCACCGAAGTCCGCGTGTCCTGGTGTGTCCATGATGTTGATACGAGTTCCGTTGTAGGCAACTGCTGTATTTTTCGCAAGGATGGTGATTCCACGCTCTTTCTCAATATCGTTTGAGTCCATTGCACGCTCTGCTAACTCTGTACGCGCGTCAAGAGTTTCAGATTGTTTCAACAATTCGTCAACGAGGGTAGTTTTACCGTGGTCGACGTGGGCGATAATCGCGATATTACGGATATCTTCTCTTAATTTTGTCATGATTTCCTCTATTGTATTCAAAAATTTATTTTCTAACTGAACGATTATACCACAATTTTAAGCAAATGGCATAACTCAAGTAAGTGTAAATGTTTTCAAAAAAAATTTCTTTACTTACCTTTTCTTTTCAAAAGAATCAACTTGTGATAAGATAGGCTGGTATGCGTTTAGATAAATTATTAGCCCAGGAAAAAATCAGCCGTAAGGGCATGAAACAAGCTCTTCTAAAAAAAGAAATCTTAGTAGATGGACAAGTAGCTTCTTCCCTTTCACAGAATGTTGATACAGGACTGCAAGAACTGATTTTCCAAGGCAAAAGAATTCAAGGATATGAACACACCTACCTCATGCTCCACAAACCAAATGGTGTCGTGACAGCAAGTAAAGACAAGGAACTGCCAACAGTTATGGATTTACTTCCTCAACATTTCCAGTCGGATCAGCTTTACGCAATTGGTCGATTGGATAGAGATACGACAGGGCTACTCCTCCTAACAGATAATGGCCCTCTAGGTTTTCAACTCCTTCATCCTCAATATCATGTGGATAAAACCTATCAAGTTGAAGTCAATGGACCGCTCTCATCAGATCACGTCCAAACGTTCAAAGATGGGATAGTCTTTTTAGACGGAACTGTCTGTAAACCTGCTCAGCTTGAGATTCTATCTTCAAGCCCTAGTCTCAGCCGAGCCACCATCACCATCTCTGAAGGGAAATTTCATCAGGTCAAAAAAATGTTCCTCTCAGTTGGTGTCAAGGTCACTGCCCTAAAACGCACCCATTTTGGCCCTTGGAGTCTTGATGACAATCTTCAAGAAGGCGACTATCGACATCTAAACTCACAAGAATTGGCAATCATTCGTGACTTTCTTAGAAAAAGTGGTTAAAAAATGAGGTTGGGACAAAAGATCCCGACCTCACTTTTTATTAGCAATCAAACTTTGACGCGGTTGCTGATTGAACTTTTTGTTCGTCTTTTAGACTCCAAAAAGCTCCTAATCATCCTCGCGGGGCTGGGACTATGAAATCGAGACTTTGTCTATCGATTTCTGTCCCACCGCCATTTCTTATTTTTCAACTTTTACTTTCCCTGTCCAAGAATCCAATCCGTAAGACAGGATATAGATTTCTGAGAAACCTTGTTTTTTCAAGAAAAGTGCTGCATTGGTAACACGTTGCGCACGTTGATTTTCATAGAGAAGCACTGGTTTATCCTTACGAAGAGCTGCAAGACTTGTCTTCAATTGGTTTGAAGGGATATTACGAGCTCCGAGGATGTGTTTTTTGTGGAAGTCAGCTGGATCACGCAAGTCAATCAACTGACCTGTACGAATCAAAGACTCAAACTCTTCATTGTCTACAATTTTTGCCGCACGGCGAATACGAAGGTAGTTGTAACCCATCCATGCCAACATCGCCACTATAAGTCCCCATAATACCCAAGTTACCATAATATCTAATCTCCATTTTTTTCTAAATAGTCTAATTCTAACTTATGCTCTCTGCGAAGAACAGCCTCCGCTTCAAGATAATCCAGCTTATCCATCAAGCCAGCATCATAAATTCGAGAAAGTTCAATCTTCATTAGTTCAATGTCATAGAGACGTTTTCCCATATAGACAATGATACCAAACTGTTTGAGAAATTGTTGCACATCGTAGAGTGTTTTCATAGCTTTCATTTTAGCAAAAAATCAGAGTTTTTTCAATAGTTCAGAGGAAGATTCCCTTTTTACTGCTTACGAATCTTTTTAATACTCTGATGAATAAGATAGCCGACAACCATCCCAACAAAATTCTGTAGCAAATTGTGAGGGACATCTAACAAGGCTTGCCCCCAACCTTTCATCCAAGCAGTTGCACACGCATATCCAGCTACCATGATGATAGTCGCCATAACTAATCCAAGCCCCTGCCATTTTCCTTTAAAACCTGCAAAATATCCCTGCAGACCATGGAAAAGCAAGCTGAAGACCATCCAGTGAGGATAACCTGAAATCAGGTCAATGAGAAATCCTCCTAATCCTCCAACAATGGCTCCTTCACGGCGCCCATAATAAAAAGCGGTAAAGAAGATTCCAGCATCTAAAAGAGTTAAGATTCCTGTTTGAGTTGGGATTTTTACAATATAGCCTAAGACCACTGATAGGGCGGCTAATATTGATACTAGGGCGATTTTACTTGTTTTGGTTTGCTTCATATTGTCTTACTCCATATTGATCTGCTTGTGCGATAGCACGGTAAACAAAGGCTTTGGAAGTTTCAATTGCTGGTAATAGTTCCTCTCCCTTGACTAACTGACTAGCAATACTTGATGCAAAGGTACACCCTGCACCAGCATTTTGCCCTTGGATGACTGGATTTTCAAGAATAGTGAAATTCGCTCCATCATAAAAGACATCCACAGCCTTATCCTGACTGAGGCGATTTCCACCCTTGATAATCACTGCTGGTGCACCCAAGTCATGTAATTTCTGCGCTGCAGCCTTCATATCTTCCAGGCTTTCAATCTTTTGGTCTGCAAGCAACTCTGCCTCAGGAAGATTCGGAGTAATGACAGATACATAAGGGAAAAAGCGAATCAACTCTTGACAGAGCTCGCTGACTGCAACGTCGTGCGTTTCCTTACAAACCAATACAGGGTCCAAGACGACAGGAACTCCTTCACGTTCCTTGATGAAATTCAAAGCTCTCTCAGCAACACAGACTGTCGGCAAGAGACCAATCTTAATCCCTCCAAAGTCTACACTCTTGAGGCTATCCAACTGTTGTTGGAAAATAGTTTCATCTGTCGGAAAGACCTCAAAACCATTTTCTGTCAAAGCGGTTAAACAAGTCATAGCTACAAATCCATGCAAACCATTCAAAGTATAGGTTGCAAGGTCAGCTGCCAATCCGCCACCACTAAAAATATCATTTCCTGAAAGTGCTAAAATACGATTATTCTTCATAACGAATCTCCTTCAAATACAAACCATTAGGCGCTGCAGTTGGACCTGCCAACTGTCTGTCTTTTTTCTCCAAGATGAGGTCAATCTGTTCAATCGGCATCCGATTGTTACCAATTTTCAGCAGGGTTCCAACCATATTTCGAATCTGCTTATAGAGGAAACCATTGCCAGAGAATGTAAAGGTCAAAAACTGCCCTGTTTCATCAACCCTAAGACTAGCTTCCGTGATCGTCCTAACCTTATCCTCTACACTAGTACCTGATGCCGTAAAACCAGTAAAGTCATGTGTTCCCTCTAGTTTTTTTACAGCAAGCTGCATCCGCTCCACATCGAGTGGATAGGGATAATGAGTCGCATAATGGCGACGCATAGGATTTTTAGGACGTCCTCTATCCACGATAAACTCGTAGGTCTTGCTATGCTTGGCATAACGGCAATGAAAATCGTCAGCCACTATCTCAATCGAAATCACATCGATATCTTCAGGACTTTGGGTATCGAGAGCAAAACGAAGTTTTTCCTCATCCATCTGATAGGGAAGGTCAAAGTGGATGACCTGCCCTAAGGCATGAACGCCACTGTCCGTTCGCCCAGCGCCATGAATGGTAATGGCCTGTCCTTTATTTAATTTGGTTAAAGTTTTTTCAATTTCCTCTTGGACACTACGCGCGTGAGGTTGCCGTTGAAAGCCGGCAAAAGCGTAGCCATCATAGGAAATTACAGCTTTATATCTAGTCATGTATCTATTTTATCAAGAAAATTTCTCTGCAACAAGTTTGAGAATTAAAAATTGTAAGGGGACAGTTCTAGGTATCATCTAGTTTTTATCTAGATCTTCTCATTATGTATTTTCGTATAGGTGTTTCAACCATTTGAACGATTTCAAATCCTTCTTTTTGGTAAAGATTGTAAGCTGTTTGATTTGCCTCATAGACATTTAGAGAAATAGTATCTATGTCTTCATTTTCTAAGGTCAAACTAACAAATTTCCTTAAAGCCTGGCTACCTAATCCCTGCCCCTGTTTCTGAGGATTGATAAAAAATCTCCCGATATGAAGATTCCTGTCTTCTAGCCTGATTTTCTGGATAAGCCCCACAAACTCTTGTCCATCAAAGATTGAAAAGATTCCTTCCAAATCTTGCAAGACTTGAATTGTCAAGGGAAAAGGAATCATTGGTCCCATCCATTGTTCTTGAAAGGGTTTGCCGAGGGAGTTGGACCATTGGCATACGAATTGAGCGTTTTCTATACTCACATTTTCTTCAAAACGAATTGTCATCTTGACCTCACCATCTTATCTGTGTTTCTCCATTATACTATTTCTCCCTTTTTTTCCGAATAAATAAGTATGATTCATCTTTACTTTTTTCTTGTTGGAACGATTCTTGCTTCCTTTCTAGGTTTAGTCATCGATCGCTTCCCTGAGAAATCCATCGTTTTTCCTGCTAGTCACTGTGATTCTTGTCAGACTCGCTTGAGACCACTAGATTTGATTCCGATTGTGTCCCAGATATTCAATCGCTTTCGCTGTCGCTATTGCAAGGTACGATATCCTTTCTGGTATGCCCTCTTTGAGTTGTGCTCGGGACTGCTCTTTTTAGCTTTTTCTTGGGATTTTCTAACTTTGGGGCAAATCATCCTAATCAGCGCTGGTCTGACCTTGGGCATCTACGACTTTCGCCATCAGGAGTATCCTTTACTGGTATGGATTTTCTTTCATCTGCTTCTAATGGCTTGCTCTAGTTGGAATCTAATCATGGCTTTCTTCTTGATTCTTGGAATCATTGCTCATATTATCGATATCCGTATAGGAGCAGGTGATTTTCTCTTTCTAGCCTCTTGTGCACTCGTCTTTACACTTACAGAACTTCTAATTTTAATCCAATTTGCTTCCACAACTGGCATTATAGCCTTTCTCCTTCTAAAGAAAAAGGAAAGACTACCTTTTGTGCCTTTCCTCTTGCTAGCTACTTGTGTGATTATTTTTGGTAAGCTACTGCTTCTCGGATAAAGTCAGCGATTTCTGATACTTGTCTTTCATGCAGAGCCTTAACAATCTTGGAGCCGACGATAACACCGTCTGATACAGCATTGAAGCGTTCTACATCAGCCTGGGTGGATACACCAAAACCGGTCAATACTGGAATATTGGCCACTTGATGAAGTTGAGACAAGTGCTTGTCCAAGTCATCTCGATAATTTCCTGATTTCCCTGTTACCCCATTGATAGCAACGGCATAGACAAATCCTTCAGCACCCTCAATGAGTTCTTTTTGGCGCTCAATTCCTGTCGTCAAGCTGACAAGTGGAATCAAGGCAATGTCTGTATCTGCCAAATATGGTTCTACAAAATTAGCATGTTCATGAGGGAGATCTGGAATAATCAAGCCCTTGACTGCTGTATCAGCAAGATCTTTAACCAATTTCTCCACACCGTACTGAAAGAGGGGGTTAAAGTAGGTCATGATAACAAGTGGAACTTCTGTTTCAATAGTCTTCAAAGTTTCAACTAGAGCCTGGGTAGATGTTCCGTGATCTAGACTGCGTAAGCCAGCTTCTTCGATAACAGGACCGTCTGCAACAGGGTCTGAAAAGGGAATGCCCACTTCAATGGCAGAGACACCCAAATCTTCTAAAAAGTGGATTGTTTCAGCGAGTCCATCCAAACCTTTCTCGTGGTCTCCAGCCATGATATAGGGAACGAAAATTCCTTTTCCAGCTGCTTTAATAGCATTTAATTTTTCTGTCAATGTCTTAGGCATGAGCTTCTCCCTTCTTTGCTGCATCTGCTTCCAAGCGGTCTTTAACTTGAACCACATCCTTGTCCCCACGACCTGATAGACAGACAATCATGGATTTGTCTGGCCCAAGTTCTTTGGCTAATTTCACCGCAAAGGCGATAGCATGGCTAGATTCCAAGGCTGGAATAATCCCTTCCACACGAGACAAGAGTTGGAATCCTTCCAAGGCTTCCTCATCTGTCACTGGTACATAGGTCGCACGTTTGATATCGTGGTAGTGAGAATGTTCTGGACCGATACCTGGATAGTCCAAACCTGCTGAGATAGAGAAGGCTTCAAGAATTTGACCATGAGCATCTTGGAGCACATCCATAAGGGAACCATGAAGGACACCTGGACGCCCCTTGGTCAAGGTTGCTGCATGATGCTCTGTATCCACACCAAGCCCTGCTGCTTCAGCCCCATACATAGCTACAGACTCATCTTCTACAAATGGATGGAAGAGCCCAATGGCATTAGAACCACCACCAACACAAGCTACTAAGGCATCTGGCAAATCTTGACCTGTCATATCGCGATACTGTTGTTTAGCTTCTCGACCGATGACACTTTGGAAGTCACGAACGATTTCTGGAAAAGGATGGGGCCCCAAGGCAGAACCAAGGATATAGTGGGTATCATCGATATTAGCTACCCATGAACGAAGGGCTGCATTGACCGCATCCTTGAGCACGCGCGAACCATCAGTCACAGCCTCGACCTTGGCTCCCAAAAGCTCCATGCGGAAG
>CAURIB010000087.1:0-7472 GCA_963524795.1 uncultured Streptococcus sp. | reverse complement strand
TTATCGTCCGCCCAGCCTTTACTCTAGGTGGTACTGGTGGTGGTATGTGTGCCAACGAAGAAGAATTGCGCGAGATCGCTGAGAATGGCTTGAAGTTGTCACCTGTTACCCAGTGTTTGATTGAACGTTCAATCGCTGGCTTTAAGGAAATTGAATATGAAGTTATGCGTGACTCAGCTGACAATGCCCTTGTTGTTTGTAACATGGAAAACTTTGACCCTGTCGGGATTCACACAGGGGACTCCATCGTATTTGCCCCTGCGCAAACCATGTCAGACTATGAAAACCAAATGCTTCGTGATGCAAGTTTGAGCATCATCCGCGCTCTCAAGATTGAAGGTGGATGTAACGTTCAGTTGGCCCTCGATCCACACAGCTTTAAGTACTATGTCATCGAAGTAAACCCTCGTGTATCTCGTTCTTCAGCCCTTGCTTCTAAGGCTACGGGGTATCCAATTGCAAAATTGGCTGCA
The DNA here is from genome assembly GCA_963524795.1 of uncultured Streptococcus sp. Taxonomy (GTDB): domain Bacteria; phylum Bacillota; class Bacilli; order Lactobacillales; family Streptococcaceae; genus Streptococcus. Next base: position 6,999 of record CAURIB010000087.1, on the reverse strand, counting down.
AAGATTGCTGTAGGGTTGACCTTAGATGAAGTTATTAACCCAGTTACAGGTTCAACTTATGCCATGTTTGAGCCAGCCCTTGACTACGTGGTTGCCAAAATTCCGCGCTTCCCATTTGACAAGTTTGAAAAGGGTGAACGCCGTCTTGGTACTCAGATGAAGGCGACTGGAGAAGTTATGGCCATTGGTCGTAACATTGAAGAATCCCTTCTCAAGGCCTGTCGCTCACTTGAAATTGGGGTTCACCACAATGAAATGCCTGAGCTTGCAGATGTTTCAGATGATGCCTTGATTGAAAAGGTTGTGAAGGCTCAAGATGACCGTCTCTTCTATGTGTCAGAAGCTATTCGCCGTGGTTACACACCAGAAGAGATTGCTGAATTGACCAAGATTGATATCTTTTATCTGGATAAACTTTTGCATATCTTTGAAATTGAGCAAGAATTAGGCTCACATCCACAAGATTTTGAAGTTTTGAAAACAGCAAAATTGAATGGATTTTCAGACCGTAAGATTGCTGAACTATGGAAAACGACAGCTGACCAAGTTCGCCAGCTTCGTTTAGAAAACAAGATTGTCCCAGTTTACAAGATGGTAGATACTTGTGCCGCAGAGTTTGAATCAGAAACTCCTTACTTCTACTCAACATATGGATGGGAAAATGAGTCTATCAAGTCTGATAAGGAATCTGTACTTGTCCTAGGTTCTGGTCCAATCCGTATCGGTCAAGGAGTTGAGTTTGACTATGCGACTGTTCACTCTGTTAAGGCAATTCAAGCTGCTGGCTACGAAGCCATCATTATGAACTCAAACCCAGAGACAGTTTCAACAGACTTCTCTGTATCTGATAAACTCTACTTTGAACCATTAACGTTCGAAGATGTGATGAATGTTATCGACTTAGAGCAACCAAAAGGTGTTATTGTTCAGTTCGGTGGTCAAACAGCTATCAACCTAGCTGAGCCATTAGCAAAAGCTGGTGTGACTATCCTTGGTACTCAAGTTGCTGACTTGGACCGTGCAGAAGACCGTGACCTCTTCGAACAAGCCCTCAAAGACTTGGATATTCCACAACCTCCTGGACAAACAGCAACCAATGAAGAAGAAGCAGTACTTGCTGCACGTAAGATCGGTTTCCCAGTTCTCGTTCGCCCTTCATATGTTTTAGGTGGACGTGCCATGGAAATCGTTGAAAACGAAGAAGACCTTCGTTCTTACATGCGAACTGCTGTTAAGGCTAGTCCAGACCACCCAGTTCTTGTCGACTCTTATATCGTCGGACAAGAGTGTGAAGTTGATGCCATCTCAGATGGGAAAAATGTCCTCATTCCTGGTATCATGGAGCATATCGAACGTGCCGGTGTCCACTCAGGTGACTCAATGGCCGTTTACCCACCACAAACCTTGTCGCAAAAGGTTCAAGAAACAATCGCAGACTATACTAAACGCCTAGCAATCGGTCTGAACTGCCTTGGAATGATGAACATCCAGTTTGTTATCAAGGATGAAAAAGTCTACGTTATTGAGGTCAATCCACGTGCCAGCCGTACGGTTCCATTTCTTTCTAAAGTGACCAATATCCCTATGGCTCAAGTAGCAACCAAGCTCATTCTTGGTCAAAGTTTATCAGCACTTGGTTACCAAGATGGACTTTACCCTGAAAGCACTCGTGTTCATATCAAGGCACCTGTCTTCTCCTTTACCAAACTAGCTAAGGTAGACAGCTTACTTGGTCCGGAAATGAAGTCAACAGGGGAAGTTATGGGTTCTGATACGACTTTGGAAAAAGCTCTCTATAAGGCCTTTGAAGCTTCTTATCTTCACTTGCCAACCTTTGGGAATGTTGTCTTTACCATCGCAGATGATACCAAGGAAGAAGCTTTGGATTTGGCTCGTCGTTTCCAAAATATTGGTTATGGTATCCTTGCGACTCAAGGAACAGCAGCTTTCTTTGAAAGTCATGGCTTGAAGGCTCAACTCGTTGGTAAGATTGGTGATGATGAAAAGGATATTCCGAGCTTTGTACGCAAAGGGAAAATTCAAGCCATCGTCAATACCGTTGGAACAAAACGTACAGCAGACGAGGACGGTGAGCAAATTCGTCGTTCAGCCATTGAACATGGCGTGCCACTCTTCACAGCCTTGGATACAGCAGATGCTATGCTTAAGGTACTTGAAAGTAGAAGTTTTGTTACAGAAGCCATATAGCCTTTGCTATATTTGAGAATAAATTATTAACCAGCGTCAAAAGGCGTTGGTTTTTACTCTTCTAAAGAAAGCTTGAGTTGGAATCAATATTTACAGATCCTTATTAAATGTCAAAGCTTATCAATAGATTTATCATTACCGTTAATGAGTAGACTTATTCTGACATTCCCTAAAATTTTGTTGAATTTTATGATATAATAGGGGCAAATTGAGAAAATGAGCAAGTATTTTCATAAATCCTTTCAAAAAGTTTCTTAACTTTTGGATATAAATTTGTGATCTTGGCTTCTCAATATTAGAATAGTAGGAAAAGACAAGATTAGAAAGAGGTAAGTATCTATGTCTTCTCATAAAAAAGTGTCACTCTCTGAGATCAATCAATCTATTGATACTCCAAATAATAATCATTTCTGGCAAAATTTAAAGGCCTTCTTGGGTCCAGGTGCCCTTGTGGCTGTAGGGTATATGGATCCAGGAAACTGGATAACCAGTGTGGTTGGAGGTGCATCCTATAAGTACAGTCTCTTATTTGTCATCTTGATTTCATCACTTATTGCCATGCAACTTCAGCAGATGGCAGGAAAGCTTGGAATTGTAACTCAGATGGACCTGGCTCAAGCAACAGCTCATCATTCACCTAAATGGCTTCGTTATAGTCTATGGGTGATTTTGGAGTTGGCCTTGATGGCGACAGATTTGGCAGAAGTTCTAGGTTCAGCCATTGCCCTAAATCTTCTCTTTAAAATTCCGATTATGATAGCCATCCTTTTGACGGTTCTAGATGTCTTTCTCTTATTGCTACTGATGAAGTTTGGCTTTAAGAAGATTGAAGCTATTGTGACAACACTGATTTTAACGATTTTAGCAATCTTTACTTACCTAGTAGCTTTGTCACATCCAAGCTTCCAAGGAATCGTTGAAGGTTATCTGCCAAACGCAACCTTATTTGAGAGTCCTCTACATGGGCATGAAAGTCAATTAACCTTGGCGTTAGGTATCGTGGGTGCGACAGTGATGCCCCACAACCTCTATTTGCATTCTTCCTTGTCTCAGACTCGGAAAATCAATCACAAGGACAAGAATGATGTTCGAAAAGCCGTGCGCTTTATGACCTGGGACTCGAATCTTCAACTGTCCTTGGCCTTTATCGTTAACTCCCTTCTTTTGATCTTAGGGGCGGCCCTCTTTTTCGGACATGCATCTGAGATTTCTGCCTTTTCTCAAATGTATAACGCCTTGCAGGATTCAACCATTGCGGGAGCTATAGCTAGCTCAACTTTATCAACCTTGTTTGCCTTGGCCCTATTAGCCAGTGGTCAGAATTCGACTATCACAGGTACCTTGACAGGACAAATCGTTATGGAAGGTTTCTTGCATATGCGATTGCCTCAGTGGTTCATTCGTTTGGCGACTCGTCTCTTTGCCTTACTGCCTGTTATGATAGTAGCGGTTCTGTTTGGTCATCAAGAAAAAACCTTGGATCAGTTATTGGTTTATTCACAGGTCTTTCTTTCAATCGCTCTTCCATTTTCAATCTTTCCTTTGATTTATCTAACTTCTAAGAAATCACTGATGGGAGAATTTACCAATGCCAAGTGGAATACTATCCTTGGTTATATTGTTTCCATTATCTTAACTGTTCTCAATGTGAAATTGCTATTTGATATTTTTTAAGAGCATCTGAGATGAAGTGGAAGAAGACTAGCATTTGATTATTAAAAATGACGAAAAAGAAATCACCCGAGAGTTAAAGTCTGGGTGATTTTTTGGAATCCTAATCTTAGACGAAAATCCATTATAAAAAGCTGCATCTTGATGCAGCTACACTATAGCAACGGAAGACATGGGATTCGAACCCACGCACGCTTTCACACGCCTACCGCGTTTCCAACACGGCCTCTTAAGCCTCTTGAGTAATCTTCCAATACTTACTAAAATAGTTTATCATAAAGGCAAGTATCTTGCAAATAAAATTCAAACAATTGGCAAAACGAAAGAAAACGAAAGAAAGTGAAAGAAAATGATAAAAAGTGCTTGACTTTGATTTTTTTTGTGATAGAATGATTATTGTAATCGTTAACAGGAGGTGAGTAAGTGCTAAAAACTGAGAGAAAAAAATTGATTTTAGAGGAGCTGGGCAAACATAAAGTCGTTTCTCTAGAGAAATTAGTAGGTTTGTTAGACACGTCAGAATCAACGGTTAGACGTGATTTAGATGAATTGGAGTCGGAAAATAAACTTCGTCGAGTGCATGGTGGAGCAGAGTTGCCTCACTCCTTGCAAGAAGAAGAAACCATTCAAGAAAAATCTGTCAAAAACCTTCAAGAGAAAAAGTTGATTGCTCAAAAAGCATCTTCCCTCATCAAAGAAAAAGATGTTATTTTTGTGGATGCAGGAAGTACAACAGCCTTTCTCATTAAGGAATTGGAGCGGAAAGACATTACTGTTGTGACTAACTCCATTCACCATGCGGTTCAATTAGTGGATAAGCAAATCCCGACGGTGATTATTGGCGGTGGAGTTAAGATGACAACGGATGCCAGCATCGGAGGAGTAGCTCTTAACCAGATTAACCAACTGCACTTTGACCGTGCCTTTATCGGAATGAACGGTGTAGATGAAGGTTATTATACAACTCCAGATATGGAGGAGGGAGCGGTTAAGCGAGCTATTTTGGAAAATGCTAAACAGACTTATGTCTTGGCGGATTCGTCCAAGATTGGTCAGTCTTGTTTTGCTAAGGTAGCTCCTATAAAACGTGCTATTGTCATTACAAGCAAGGGTCATGAGCTCTTGCCAGCTATCAAAGAGAAAACGGAGGTAATAGAAGTATGATTTATACAGTTACACTCAATCCATCTATAGACTACATTGTTCGTCTGGACAAAGTGGAAGTTGGTAGTGTCAATCGCATGGATAGTGATGATAAGTTTGCTGGTGGTAAGGGAATCAATGTTAGCCGTGTCTTGAAACGCTTGGATATTCCAAATACTGCGACAGGCTTCATCGGTGGCTTTACAGGTAAATTTATCACTGATACTTTAGCTGAAGAGCAAATTGAAACCCGATTTGTTCAAGTGGCAGAAGATACGCGGATCAATGTTAAGATTAAAGCCGACCAAGAAACAGAAATCAATGGGACAGGTCCTACTGTTGAACCAGAGCAACTTGAAGAGTTAAAAGCAATTCTTTCAAGTTTAACAGCAGAAGATACAGTTGTCTTTGCGGGTTCGAGTGCTAAAAACTTAGGCAATGTCATTTACAAGGATTTGATTGCCTTGACTCGTCAGACAGGCGCTCAAGTGGTCTGTGACTTTGAGGGTCAGACCTTAATCGATAGTTTGGATTATCAACCACTTTTGGTCAAACCAAATAATCATGAACTGGGAGCTATCTTTGGAATCAAGCTTGAAAGCCTTGATGAAATAGAGAAATACGCTCGAGAATTGCTAGCTAAAGGTGCTCAAAACGTTATTATTTCTATGGCTGGCGATGGAGCCCTTCTGGTAACATCAGAGGGAGCTTACTTTGCTAAACCGATTAAGGGAACAGTGAAAAACTCAGTGGGTGCTGGTGACTCTATGGTTGCTGGATTTACGGGTGAGTTTGTCAAATCAAAAGACGCAGTAGAAGCCTTCAAATGGGGAGTGGCTTGTGGAACAGCAACAACCTTCTCAGATGACTTGGCGACTGCAGCATTTATTAAAGAGACTTATGAAAAAGTTGAGGTAGAAAAAAGATGAAAATTCAGGATTTATTGAGAAAAGATGTCATGTTGCTTGATTTGCAAGCAACTGAAAAAACAGCAGCTATCGAAGAAATGATTCATAGCTTGGTAGAGCACGGATATGTGTCAGATTTTGAAACCTTTAAAGAAGGAATCTTAGCGCGTGAAGCTTTGACTTCTACAGGTTTGGGTGATGGTATTGCAATGCCACACAGCAAAAACGCTGCTGTCAAAGAAGCGACTGTTCTCTTTGCTAAATCAAACAAGGGTGTTGATTACGAAAGCTTAGATGGACAAGCAACTGACCTCTTCTTTATGATTGCGGCTCCAGAAGGTGCCAATGATACTCACTTAGCTGCCTTGGCAGAATTGTCACAATATTTGATGAAAGACGGATTTGCTGATAAACTTCGTCAAGTAACATCAGCTGATCAAGTCATTGAACTCTTTAACCAAGCTTCAGAAAAAGCTCAAGAACCAGTTCAAGCTCCTGCAAATGAATCTGGTGACTTTATCGTAGCAGTTACTGCTTGTACAACAGGAATTGCCCACACTTATATGGCTCAAGAAGCTCTTCAAAAAGTGGCTGCTGAAATGGGTGTTGGTATCAAGGTTGAAACCAATGGTGCCAGCGGTGTAGGTAACCAATTGACAGCAGAAGATATCCGTAAGGCTAAAGCTGTAATTATCGCTGCAGATAAAGCAGTTGAGATGGATCGTTTCGATGGTAAACCATTGGTGAATCGTCCAGTTGCAGATGGTATTCGTAAGACAGAAGAGTTGATTAACCTTGCTCTTTCTGGAAATGCTGAAGTCTACCGTGCTGCTAATGGAGCGCAAGCTTCAACAGCATCTAACGAAAAACAAAGTCTAGGTGGTGCCTTCTACAAACACTTGATGAGTGGTGTATCCCAAATGTTGCCATTCGTTATCGGTGGTGGTATCATGATTGCCCTTGCCTTCTTGATTGATGGTGCTATGGGTGTGCCAAATGAGAGCCTTGGAAATCTTGGTTCTTACCATGAACTCGCTTCTATGTTCATGAAAATTGGTGGTTCAGCCTT
>CAURIB010000086.1:0-7494 GCA_963524795.1 uncultured Streptococcus sp. | reverse complement strand
TATGACTAGAACGAGGACGCTCGATGATCACTTTTTTCAGTAGAGCTTGATCAATCTCTTTCATAAACTACTCCTTCAACTTATCCTTACTATGTAACACTTGATTCACCTTAGTATTCCAAGCCTGTAACCCTTCTCCCTCATAGTCTAGGTAAATCACTCTATTTTGTAATTGACTGGGAATCAAACCTTCAAAACAAGCCTTATCTTTTGAAGGAATAACACATAAATTAAGAAAGTTATCCAATTCTAAACTATCTCTTACCTTCGCAACATGATAGCCATCAAAGATATAACCTGGTGCTTGAATTAATTCTTCATACAGGAAATGAAAACTAACACCAGGGATGAACTTTTCTTGCAATTCCTCCTCAGAAGGTGCCCGTCCTAACAAACGCTCCATAGCGAGTCGGTAACCCGAAGTCGTATTAGACCATCCAAACATGATATAGTCAAAATAGTCTGCTGGATCAGAAGCTGCATTACGACTATCTGTAACTAGCTCAGCCCCACTTTTACCAAATACTTTAACCGCTGACATGAGTTTGCCTGTCTGAAAAATAGCCTGAGCCACCTCAACTGTACAAGTATGACTACAATAATCTGAAGTAACCAACTTCTTCTGGACATCATAGTTAGAAGCTACAAGCTGATGACTTGGTCTGTATGGAGGAAAAAAGCTATGCTCTTGCAAGTAATCATGAATTTGTATTTTTAATTCATGATTCTCACATTCCACAATGGTCTGACGATGATGGTCCTGTTCATAAGCAATAAACTTTGCTAGCTTCTCCAATTCCCATTCTTGAATCTGAGGATAATTTTCAAGAGCAAATTGATACATCCCATCCCACTGGAGACTATAATCTGCATTACAAACTTTTAAAATCATGGCCCTTCTCCTCACATTCTCTTACTTTTATTATACACCTCACTACCCAATTAATAAAGAGAGTGGGACAGAAATCGGTCATTCGTTAGAATTCGATTTCGTCGTCCCACCTCCGCACAGTTGAGTAGGGCTGTAAAAGCTGATGAAATCAGCGTAGTAGAGCCCACTCAACCACTGCGTCTTGCTCTACAATCCAAAGACAATTGAGAGGCTAGGACTTTTGTCCCAGCCTCTTCATTTATAACGATTAGCTTTTTTAGAGCCAAAGTTATCAGCCTTATTTTTCTTTTCGTTTAACAGTTAGTAGAGCCACTGATAAAACAAGACTGAGACTTGCTAGGAAGGCAGTTGTATTAGATTGACTTTCACCTGTTTCTGGAAGTCTTGCTGAATCTGCTTTTCCTGAAGCATTTTCAAGGCCCTCTCCATTAACTGCCGTTCCACGAGCTGATTCTACTGGTTCTTGGTTTTGTTCTTTATAGACAATCGCATAAAGTCCCAAATCTTTGGTGACAAATTCAACTGTGTCACCTACAAGCGTCACCTTTTGGACCTGCAAGCCTTGATCTAAGCTCATGTGATAAACCTCTTGAACCTGACCTTTAACTGGCAATCTCACTAAGACAGCACCTTTAAGTTCAACTTCTTGGTTGTCCTTATCTACCAACTTCACTTGATAAGCATCGTAGTGTTTACCAGCTAATTCTTGGCGTAGAACCTTTTGAACTTGAAGCTTGAGACCTTTAGGCAACTCTTTAGTTAGCCCTGCTACCAGAACTCCAGTTTCCTTATCAGATAAGATTTGAACCTCTGTAGCTGGTTTTTCAACACTTGGTGCTGGCGCATCGCCTACTGTAGCCAATGTTCCTGTGTACTCTGGCAATTCATGCTTAGCTGCCTCTACTGCATTGACACCGCCCTCAAATTCTGGGATTTCTACTACTGGTGCTGGTTCGTCACCTGCTGTGCCGATTGAATCTATGTACTCTGGCAATTCGTTCTTAGTAGCTTCCACAGCATTGACGCCACCTGTAAATTCTGGGACTTCGTTCTTAGCAGCTTCCACAGCATTGACGCCACCATCAAATTCTGGGATTTCTACTACTGGTGCTGGTTCGTCACCTGCTGTGCCGATTGCTTCTGTGTAGTCTGACAACTCATGCTTGGCTGCTTCGACACCATTTACTCCACCAGTAAATTCTGGGACTTCCACTACTGGTGCTGGCTCGTCGCCTACTGTGCCGATTGCATCTGTGTATTCTGGCAATTCATGCTTAGCTGCCTCTACTGCATTGACACCACCCTCAAATTCTGGAACTTCTACCACTGGAGCTGGTTCGTCACCTTTACTTGTTGTCGGCGTTGGCTCTTCTACCACTTCTTGATAGAAAGTAGTCATTTCGTAGAACTCTGGTTCTCCACCTTCCCAAGAAACTTTTACATCAAGAATCCGTGAATTTTCTCCTGAAAGGGCAAAGGTTTGGAAACTTGATCTTACTTCACCCAAGTTTTTCCATACTGATTCACCAGCTTCATTCAAGGTACGAACTTGGACATTTACTTTTGCACCTTCAGGCAAGTCAGCAATCAAGCGAACATGATTTACCTTGGTTTCTTCAGATAAATGATAAACAAGTTCTCCTTTGTCTTCAGTAGCTGCATAGCTTGTCAATACATTTCCGTCAGTCATATTTTTCTTCAGGTTATCCGCTTCTTCACTACCAGTTCCTGTCACTGTAGGATTGTTTTCAGGATTGATAAATTCACCATCATTAATCACGATTTCACTAAATCCTACAAAACGAGCATTATAATCCGCTGTAAAGAGAACTCGCATAAACTTAGCAGTTACCGGTTTATCCAGAACACCTTCGATATAACGGTTATCTGGGTTTGCAGAATCATGTGTCCATCCGTCAGTCAATGAATTATCACGAATTTCATTTTCTACGCCGTCACCGACTGTTACAACATCCGTCCAATTCTTACCGTCTTCACTGACTTGAATCTTCCCATCACGCAAATAATTACGCTGAGCGTCCTGAATATAGGCACGAATCTTCTTGACTTGACGAGTGGTGCCCAGTTTCATGACAATTTCCCCGTTTTTACGTTGGTAATCAGAAAATTCTACAAAATTATTGAAATCCCCATCAAAAAGTTGACCAAGGTTGTGTACGCGACGAACATCATTAGCACCATAATATTGGTGAATACCCATAGTCGTTGATAAGAGTTCAGTTGGATCCACTTCTTTTGTCTTGATGACTAATTTTCCAGTAGGAAGCGCTTGGTCCTTGTCCGTCTTGTTTACGATCCGAACATAGCGCACCAAGGCGTGTTCTGGAAGTTGATCAGCATTCATCCATTCCACTTCGTTTGCAGAATATTCAAGCGTTAATCCTGTTTCACCAGCATCTTCAAGAGCAATTGATTTAGCTTCATGGAGGCGGTCCAATTTCAATCCAAGATATCCATTTGCTGGAAGATTATTCCCTTGTGGGAAGGTCATTTCATAACGACCACGGCTATCTACTACTGGCGTTTCCTTCAAGCTATCTACATTGGTGACGGTTAAATCAATATTTGGTGTATCAACATCAACCGTAAAGTCAGCAATTCTCCACCACTTGCTGAGAAGTTGGGTATTACGGACACGAACGTATTGAGCGATGAAGTTTTGGCTAATATCTGAAATTCGATCCCCAGCCAAGGTCTGAAGGACCTTCCAGTTTGTACCGTCTGTAGAATATTCGATGACACCAGCTGCTAGTTTATCACCTTCACCTTGAACAAGATGAACATGTTTCACTTTCTTAACTCCACCCAAGTCCATCTGTACCCAAGCATTTTCTGGAGTCACATTCGTTTGATTAGCATGAGCCATCATGGATTCGGTGTTATCTTTGCCATCTTGCATTTGAAGCACACTGGTTCCGTATTTGTAAACCAGGTTTGGACTTAGGGTAATGGTCCCTTTTACCTTCTTACTTCCAAGTTCGAGCGGTCTATTGACGGCAATTTCACGCATGGCAAGCCAAGCATTATCCTTCTTAGCTGTCGCACGCATGCGAACTGCTTGAGCCGTAATATCAAGATTAGTAAATTCAAGTGTACGTTCTCTACCTGTATAGGCTGGACTAGTGAGAGCTACCCATTCCCCTTGCTCATTTTGATACTCGACAAGGGCATTTCCAAAGGTATAATTATCGGCTGTCTTTGTTCCTGTAGCAAAAGCAAGAGTATGAACCTTGATGGCTTTATTGAAACGAAGACCTACGTAGTCATCTCGTTCAATAATCGTGGTCGTCTTGACAATTGCGTGAGTATCCAAGTCACCATCCGTTACTTCTGCAAGCCCTCCTTCTATCCCCGCACGGTTGGTAATAAAGGTGGTCACGAGTTTATCTGGATGAAGCATGGTTTGGATATGAGTTGCCAAGTATTCCTTTAAGTTATTGATGAATGGACGAATATGTTGCACTCCAAACTCTGCACGTTCATAATGGTCCACATAAAAGAAGGAGTAACTAATGGACTGATCGTAATACTTAACCCCGGCATAGTAGTGCTCCCAAACTTTAGCATCATTCTTTTCAGCCAGACCTTCTGTCGCTGTCAACAAGGCTTCTAAAGCATCCATTTGATCCACTGTATTATCTAACCAGTAGTGGATTTGATCAATAAGCTTCTTGTCCCCTTTTTCTTTCAGAAGGAGGGCGTCAGCCTTCAAGTTTGCAAAGATTCCCTTTAATTCTTTTCTCTCTGCGTCTACGTTTTGACCAGCCTTCAATTTGTTATAAAAGTCTGTCAATTTTGGTGCAAGCTCTACCGATTCTTCTAATTTTGTGACATGTGGAGGACGGTTTTGGTTGCGCATATGCTTGCCAAGTTCACGAAAGGCTTTTGATACTTCGTTTTCCTCAAAGCTTCCATTGACCACATAGTTAAAGGCCATATCATTGATTTTTTCAGCTTCTTCTGCACTCCTCCATTGCTTCCAACCATACTGAGCCACATCAAAGAGGGCTACCTTTGAAGCTTCAGATTGTTGCATCGGATTTAGCATGATGCCTTGCGCCAAGGACAAATCAACATTCGGATGTAAGAATTTTTCACCACCACCCAGAATCAAGTGTTGCTTGGTATTATCATTACAAGGCCAGTTGATCCAGAAATGAATCGGACGATACTTCTTGCCACCTTCTGTCAAATTCTTCTTCAAATTTGTTAGGAAGGTTTGGTCAACTGCACCCCATACCTTACCCCCTGTTAGGGTTAAATGAACCGTTTCTGGAAGGCGTTCGTTGAGCGTACGAAGTTCATCTTCTGTCCCTTGTCCCATATACCAGGCTGGCACGAAAATCATATCTTTACGAAGCCCGCTGTATTTTGTTTCTTGTTCAGTTAGCCAATTTGTCAGGTCGGTCATTAACCGAACATAACTATTGTAGCCACCAACAGGCCAGGCTGCATCATCAGCTAGAACCCCAAATTCACGCACACCTGCATCTAACAATTGGGTGAATTTCGCTTTGATGACATCTAAATCCTGTTTATATAATTCATCCGTGTCAAAACGCATCTTTTTATTCATAAATGGATGGATGGTCCATACATAGCGAGTCTTTGTTTCATTCCCCACACGAGCTAGATCGCGAATCTCTGCCAATTTTTCTTCTGGATAGAGTTCACGCCATTTGGCATTGTGATAGGGATCGTCTTTTGGCGCAAAGAAGTACTGAGTTAGCTTTAAGTCGCCACCATAGCGCATCAACTCCTCACGGTTTTCCTTGGTCCAAGGATTTCCATAATAGCCTTCGATAAAGCCACGATTCTTCACTTCTGCATAGTCTTCTACGGTCACATCTCGAAGAACTGGAACAGGACTCTCCTTCAGCATCTGTTTCAAAGTTGTTAGTCCAAAGAAGACAGCATCCGTATCCTTTCCGACAATCGAAATCTTATTGTCCTTCACGCGCAAGACATAGGCATCAATTTTATCGTATAATTCAGACGAAATATCATGAACTTCTTTTTCTGCCAGAGGAGCTTTCCCACGCACTCCAAGGAAAATGTTGGTCGCCCCTTCTGTAGCTTTTGTACTGGTAGTGTAAGACACATTACTAGCTTGGAGAACTTCTTTGGCACGGTTACGTGTATAGATATCTAAGCCATCGCTAAAGACAAGATTTACCTTTCCTTCTAGAGCAGTGACCCCATCGCCATAAGTTACCTTTTGAGGTCTTGGAAATACCGTATATTCCTTTTTAGCTACTTGAGATTTTGCGGCATCAATTTCTGCTTTACTTGCAGGTTTGTCTGCTGTAAATGAATCAGCTTTCTCCACCGTTCCATTTACTTCAGCTGGTTTCGTAGGTTCTGTTACTGCATTGGTCTCAGTAGGAGCTACTTCTGTAGAAGCATTTTCTACGGTTGTTACTCCCTTCTCTACTGTAGAATTTTTAGTTTTTACTGGTTTTGAAGAAGTTTCTTCAGGAGCTTGGGACTTAGTAGCTACCTCTTCCACTTTAGTCTCTGAAACTAAGTCTGACTCTGCACTTTTAATAGCGCCTGCCAATTCTGGTGATAACTTATCCTCTGGTGGAAGCTGTGTAAGACTTGTTTCTGCTTCTAGTGCGGGCTCTGTCTCTGCAGCTTGTACCATGCTGGCTCCAAAGATACTCGCACCAACCATTACTGAAGCTGCTCCTATTGCAAATTTTCGAATGCTATAATGACAACGTTTCTCAAAAAATTGATGATCCATCTTTCTTCTATTCCTTTCCTCCAACCACTCATCTAAGCGGTTTCATCCCTATTTTAAAAAATGGAGAGAACCAAGAGGTCCTCTCCATATGGTTGTAGCATTTTTCGATCCTATCCACTGGGATAGTCCAAGTATTTCTACAATCAATCAGCAATGTAGAGTTCCAAACTCTATTTTTCTTTACGTTTAACAGCTAGTAAAGCCACTGATAAAACAAGACTGAGACTTGCTAGGAAGGCAGCTGGATCAGATCGACTTTCACCTGTTTCTGGAAGTCTTGCTGAATCTACTTTCTCTGAAGCATTTTCAAAGTTTTCTCCCTTAACTGCTGGTTCATGACCTTGTTCTACTGGTTTTACTGGTTCTTGGTTTTGTTCTTTATAGACAATCGCATAAAGTCCTAGATCTTTGGTGACAAATTCAACCATGTCACCTACTAACGTCACCTTTTGAACCTGCAAGCCTTGATCTAAGCTCATGTGATAAACCTCTTGAACCTGACCCTTGACTGGCAATCTCACTAGAACAGCACCTTTGAGTTCAACTTCTTGGCTTTCTTTATCCAACAATTTCACTTGATAAGCATCGTATTGCTTACCAGCTAATTCTTGGCGTAGAACCTTTTGAACTTGAAGCTTGAGGTCTTTAGATAACTCTTCAGTTAGCCCTGCTACCAGAACTCCAGTTTCCTTATCAGATAAGATTTGAACCTCTGTAGCTGGTTTTTCAACACTTGGTGCTGGCGCATCGCCTACTGTAGCCAATGTTCCTGTGTACTCTGGCAATTCATGCTTAGCTGCCTCTACTGCATTGACACCGCCCTCAAATTCTG
>CAURIB010000085.1:0-7549 GCA_963524795.1 uncultured Streptococcus sp. | reverse complement strand
TACAGAAAATAAGGCTGAAGAGAAAGCAACTGTTTCAGATGTTCCTAAGAAAGAAGAAAAAAGTCTTCGACCAAAAGAAATTAAGTTTGACACATGGGAAGATTTGTTGAAATGGGAACCAGGTGCTCGCGAAGACGATGCTATTAACCGCGCATCAGTAGACTTAGCCAAACGCTATCGTGGGCATGTAGTCAACGAAAAAGCCAATAAGGACGCTAAGGTTGAAGCTCTTGCCAATACCAACTCTAAGGCTAAAGACCACGCTTCTGTAGGTGGTGAAGAGTTTAAAGCCTATGCATTTGATTACTGGCAGTACCTGAATTCAATGGTCTTCTGGGAAGGGCTGGTTCCAACTCCGGACGTGATTGATGCTGGTCACCGTAATGGTGTCCCTGTATTGGGTACACTCTTCTTCAACTGGTCTAATAGTATTGCAGACCAAGAAAAATTTGCTGCAGCCCTTCAACAAGACGAAGACGGAACTTTCCCTATCGCTCGTAAATTGGTTGATTTGGCTAAATACTATGGATTTGACGGCTATTTCATCAACCAAGAAACAACAGGTGATATCGTAACGCCTCTCGGTAAGAAAATGCGTGACTTCATGCTTTATACCAAGGAATATGCTGCCAAAGTCAACCATCCTGTCAAGTATTCTTGGTACGATGCCATGACCTATGAATATGGTCGTTATCACGAAGATGGACTTGGTGAATACAACTATCCATTCATGGAAAAAGAGGGAGACAAGGTTCCTGCGGATCACTTCTTTGCCAACTTTAACTGGACCAAAGAGAAAAATGACTACTCTGTAACTATGGCCAAATGGCTTGGTCGTAGTCAGTACGATGTCTTTGCAGGTTTGGAATTGCAACAAGGTGGTTCCTACAAGACAAAAGTGAAATGGGATGCCCTTCTAGATGAAAATGGCAAGCTCCGCTTATCACTTGGACTCTTTGCTCCAGATACAATTACTAGTCTTGGTAAGACAGGCGAAGACTATCATAAGAATGAAAACATCTTCTTTACAGGTTATCAAGGAGATCCAACTGGTCAAAAACCAGAGGACAAGGACTGGTACGGGATTGCCAACCTTGTAGCTGACCGTACACCAGCAGTAGGCCGTAGCTTCACAACATCCTTTAACACAGGACATGGTAAAAAATGGTTTGTAGACGGCAAAGTTTCTAAGGATTCTGAATGGAACTATCGTTCTGTATCAGGTATCTTGCCTACATGGCGCTGGTGGCAAACTTCATCAGGTGCTAAACTTCAAGCTGATTATGACTTTGAAGATGCCTACAATGGTGGTAACTCACTTAAGTTTGCGGGTGATTTAGCTGAAAATACCAACCAAGATGTTCGTCTCTATTCTACAAAACTGGAAGTAACAGATAAAACAAAACTTCGTGTTGCTCATAAAGGTGGTAAGGGAAGCAAGGTCTATGTAGAGTTTGCAACTCAGAAAAACTATACCTATCGTGGCGAGAATGCTCGTAAAGAACTGACTCTATCTGACGATTGGACAAAAGATGAATTTGATTTGAGTGCCTTGGTAGGTCAGACTATTTATGGTATCAAGCTCACTTTTGAAAATACTGCTGCCCTTAAAGGCTATCAATTTAACTTGGGTGAGTTGACTGTAACAGATAATCAAGAGGCTCCTCAAGCACCAACAGCTCTTAAAGTTGCCAAACAATCCCTTAAAAATGCCCAAGAAGCAGAAGCCATTGTCCAATTTACTGGTCATAAAGATGCTGATTTCTATGAAGTTTATGAGAAGGATGGCGATGCTTGGCGCCTATTGACAGGTTCATCTGCCACTACGATCTACCTACCAAAAGTTAGCCGTTCAGCTAGTGCAACTGGTACTAGTCAAGAGTTGAAGGTTGTCGCAGTTGGTAAGAATGGCCTTCGTTCTGAAGCAGCAACAACAAACTTTGACTGGGGGATGACTGTCCAAGACACAAGTCTTCCAAGACCATTAGCAGAAAATATCGTTCCAGGAGCGACTGTTATCGGAAGTACCTTCCCAGACACAGAAGGCGGCGAAGGCATCGAAGGTATGTTGAATGGTACGATCACCAGCCTATCTGACAAATGGTCTTCTGCTCAATTGAGTGGTAGCGTTGATATACGTTTGACACAACCACGCCGTGTCGCTAGATGGGTTATGGACCATGCTGGTGCTGGTGGAGAATCTGTCAACGATGGTTTGATGAATACGAAAGACTTTGACCTCTACTACAAGGATGAAGCTGGAGAATGGAAACTAGCCAAGGCTGTTCGTGGCAACAGAGCCCATGTTTCAGATATTACCCTTGATAGTCCAATCACGGCGCAAGAATGGCGTTTGCACGTCATCACGTCTGATAATGGAACACCATGGAAAGCCATCCGTATCTATAACTGGAAGATGTATGAAGCTCTTGATACGGAGAGCCAAAACATCCCAATGGCTAAAGTTGCAGCGCGTGTTCTGACAGACAATAAGATTCAACTTGGATTCTCAGAAGTTCCTGCTGGAGCAACCATTACAGTCTATGACAAGGCAGATTCACAAACTCCTATCGCTACCTTAAATACAGCAGTTGGAGGGGATTTAGCAACAGAACCATTAAGTTTTGAAAAACGTCCAAGCCTTCTTTACTATCGTACACAATTGCCAGGTAAAGAAATCAGTAATACCCTTGCTGTAACGATTCCTCAGGATGAGAGAAAGATTAAGGCTGTCAGTCTAGAAGCAGCACCTAAAAAGGCAAGTTATCAAGTTGGTGAGGAATTGAATCTTAAAGGTGGTCTTCTCCGTGTCAAATATGAGGGTGAAGAAGCAGATGAAGTCATCAACCTCAGTCATGCAGGTGTAGTTGTTAACGGCTATGATGCTCACCATCATGGTGAACAAGAGTTAACAGTAACTTATCTTGGTCTTCCAGTTGCAGGAAGCTTCAAGGTTCAAGTGACTGGTGAAGAAGCTGGTCCAAAAGAAGTCGCAGCCTTGTATATTAGCAAACAGCCGAAAATAGATTACTTGGTAGGTGATGCTCTAGACTTATCAGAAGGACGCTTCAAGGTCTTGTATGATGATGAAACGGAGACAGAACATAGCTTTACAGACCAAGGAGTCGAAATTACAGGTTATGATTCTCAAAAAACAGGCCGTCAAAAACTTCAGTTGCACTATCAAGGACAAACTGTCGAATTTGATGTTCTAGTATCACCTAAGGCAGCCATTAACGACGAATATCTGAAACAAGAAATCACATCTGCTCAAGGACGCAAAGGAACGACAGCTTATACATTTGCGGATGCTGAAAAACAAGCAGCTCTCGTTGAGAAGATTGAAGCAGCAAAAGCTGTCCTAGAAAACCACGACGCTAGTCAAGAAGCAGTCAACCAAGCCTTGAACGACTTGAAACAAGCAGGTTCTGACTTGAATGGTGTACAGCTTTATCAAACAGCTAAAGAAGAGCTTGAAACTCTTCTAGGAAAAGTTCGTGAGAAAAATGCAGACGATCCAATCATCGCTCAAGCAGAAACTCTTATTGGCTCAACAAATCCAAGTCCAGAAGCATTTGCCAACCTCAAGGAAGAACTCAATAAAAAACTCCTTGTTAAAGAAAGCCATCATGTGGGTAGCTTAGAAGAAGGTGAAACTGCGCCAACAGTTGAAGCACTACCTGAGTTAGTGGTTGAGACAGAAACTCAAGCCTTCGAGCATCAAGAACGTCCGTCAGGAGACCTCTTGTTGGGTGAACGTCGAGTCGTTCAGGCTGGTGCAGAAGGACAAATCCGTCATCTGATTGAAGTGGATGCCAAAGGCAATCGTACTCTTCTTCAGACAGAAGTCGTCAAGGAAGCAGTTGCAGAAATCACTGAAGTTGGTACTAAGGTAGAAAGCCGTGTTCAACCATTGGACGGTTCTGGAGATCTTGTTCTCGAAAAACTAGAATTGGAAGTGAAAGAAGAAGCCGTAGCCTTCAAACACCAAGAGCGTCCGACAGGAGAGCTTTTACTAGGTGAACGCCGTATGGTTCAAGCAGGTGAGGCAGGTCAAATCCGTCATTTGATTGAGGTAGATGCTAAAGGCCATCGCACACTTCTTAAGACAGAGGTAGTCAAGGAAGCAGTAGCAGAGATTACTGAAGTCGGTACCAAGGTAGAAAGCCGTGTTGAGCCACTAGAAGGACCAAAAGTCTTGGAAGTTAAGAAACCAAGCTTGGTAGTTGAAGAAGAAGTTCTTGCATTTGGACGTGAAGAAAGAGAAAACTCAAACCTTTCAGCAGGTGAACGTCGTCTAGTTCAAGCTGGAGTTGAAGGCCTGCGTAGAAATCTTGTAGAAGTTGATGCTGAAGGCAAACGCAGTCTCAAGGGAACAGAACTTGTCAAAGAGGCGGTAGCTGAGATTGTTGAAGTTGGTACCAAAGTAGAAAGTCGCGTACAGCCATTAGATGGATCTGGCGATGCTATTCTAGAAAAACCAGAACTAGCGGTTGAGGAAGAAGTGGTAGCCTTCGAACGTCAAGAACGTCCGTCAGGAGACCTCTTGTTAGGCGAACACCGTCTGGTTCAAGCTGGTGAGGCAGGGCAAGTCCGTCACATGATTGAGGTAGATGCTAAGGGTAATCGCACGCTTCTTCAGACAGAGGTAGTCAAGGAAGCAGGAGCAGAGATTACTGAAGTTGGGACTAGGGTAGAAAGTCGTGTTCAACCATTGGACGGTTCTGGGAATCTTGTTCTCGAAAAACTAGAATTGGAAGTGAAAGAAAAAGCCGTAGCTTTCAATCACCAAGAGCGTCCAACAGCAGATCTTTTATTAGGTGAACGCCGTGTGGTTCAAGCTGGTGAAGCTGGGCAAATCCGTCACATGATTGAGATAGATGCTAAAGGCAATCGCACACTTCTTCAGACAGAGGTAGTTAAGGAAGCTGTGACTGAGATTGTTGAAGTTGGTACAAAAGTAGTTGAAGCACCAACTGAAAAACCAGTCGTACCTGCTCAAGTGCCTCAAACGACTATGCAGGAAGTGGCCAATGCAGAAGCTAAGCATGGTCAAGCAGTAGAAAAACAATTACCAAATACAGGTACAGGAGTCGATGCAAATCTAGTAGCTCTTGGATTGGCTGGAGTTTTAAGTGGCTTTGGTTTGCTAGCTCAAAAGAAAAAAGAAGATTAAGTTAAACTTCTTAATTTACCGTCTGATAGGACAAACATGTTTATGGTAGATGAATTCAAAACTGGATAATACATCTAAAAGTTTGAAACAAGAATAGTTTAAAAGATGTTTTGGGGAAAGCTCTTGTTTATTAGAAAAGGATAATATCTGTACTGCCCCCAAAAAAGTTAGACAATTAATTTATCTAAAGGATTTAGTTCTGTATTGCACAGGACTAAGTCCTTTTCTACCATTTGTCAAGTGTATCAAGGTATTTGATAAAAAAGTTAAATTCGCAAACTAAGTTTCACCGCTAGTATAAGTGGAAGTTAGTCTGATAAAAATTGTAAAAACCAGTGGAATTCTGTGTCAGATTAAGTTCCACTGGTTTTACTAATGCTTAATTTTATAGCTTTTGTAGCCGAAAGGAATAGAAAAAAGAGCGCACAAAATCCCCTCATATGAAAGTGTTTCAGATTAAGTTCCGCTATGGTTGGGCAAGTGGAAGTTACTTTGAGAAATTACCTTATGTCAAATAATTATAAGCAGCAAACAAAAGACTTGTATATTGGAGGAAAATTCGGTAGAATAGAAAGGATTTAATATTTTATTATAAAGGAAAAAGTTAAGTGATGAAACATCAATTTTACGGAGAAAAGCGTCAACGTTTTTCTTTTAGGAAGTTATCAGTAGGTCTGATATCTGCGACTATCGGAAGCTTCTTTTTGGGTTCTGTAGCTGGGCCTAGTACACACCCTGTTGAAGCTGCAGAGTTACCGGCGAATCAAGCTGTTCAGATTCAGTATAAGTATGTTATGGAATCAGAATTGACCGATGCTGAAAAGGGAATGATTGTTAAGGAACTTCCAAAATTTGTAGAGGAAAGTACAGATGCATACTACTTGGTTTATCGTCCGAAAAAAGAAGGAAGATTGATAGGAAACTTACCAAGTACTGGCTACTCTGGTATGTGGGAAGCAATCTTTGCAACAGCTGGTATTGTTCTTGTGGTCTTGGTAATTTCTAAGGGGAAAAATGGGAAAAGATACTTATCTTCGATTTTATTGGTGACTGGACTAGGTTCTGTCCTTCTTTCTCCTGCTACGCTTGCGGTTACAAATATTGAGCTAGCTGCTTATAATCAGCTTTTAAATTTGGGACTAGGAGAGCAACTACCTCAGCCCTTGAACATTGAAGATTTTGAATACATTGGTTATCTGAAGAGTCAGGCTATTTTGAAAAATTCTCGGGAGCAAGGTGAAGAATCTGAGGATAAAACTAATAAGACTGTAAATCAATCAGTGGATCGTTCTGAAAATGACAAAGCGGTAGCAATATCAAAAGTAGATAGTTCAGACAAGTCGACAGATGAAAAACTGGAGCTTGTCAATGGAGCAAACCGAGTGTCGTCGGGAAGCTCAATTTCTGATCGCTCTGAGTTACAATTATCTAGTCAAGATGAAAGTCAAACGCAAGTGCTTCCTTATCAAACAGAATATCGCTATTCGGATAATCTTGTTAAGGGGCAAACAAAGATCATTCAGGTGGGTGTATCTGGGGAACGTACAGTGATTACTCGTCGCTACAGTACTGGTCAGAAGGTGATAAAATCTGAGTTGGTGTCTGATCGAGTGACAGTTCAACCTGTTTCAGAGATTATTCTGATGGGCACGGCAGAAAGTAGTCAATTGCTAAAAGAATCGCCAGTTCACGAAGTTCCCGAGTACACAGATCCAGTAGGCACATCTGGTACAGAGCCAGCCCCCGTTCATGATGTTTCAGAGTATACAGATTCAGTCGGTACATCCGGTGAAGATCCAGCTCCAGTTCACGAATTACCAGAATATACAGCTTCGGTAGGTACGTCAGGTGACAACCCAGCTCCAGTTCATGATGTTCCAGAGTATACAGATTCAGTAGGCACAGCAGGTGACGACCCAGCCTCCGTTCATGAAGTTCTAGAATACACAGATCCTGTAGGTACAGTTGGCGAAGTTCCTGCTCCCGTTCATGAAGTCCCAGAGTATACAGATTCAGTCGGTACAGCAGGTGAAGACTCAGCTCTGGTTCACGAATTGCCAGAGTATACAGATTCGTTGGGCACAGCCGGTGAAGATCCAGCTCTGGTTCACGAATTACCCGAGTATACAGCTCCTGTAGGCACAGCAGGTGACGACTTAGCTCCAGTTCATGAAGTTCTAGAATACACAGATCCTGTAGGTACAGCAGGTGAAGTTCCCGTTCCAGTTCATGAATTTCCAGAATACACAGAATCTGTAGGCACAGTAGGCGATGACTCATCCCCAGTTCATGAATTATCTGAATATACAGATTCAGTCGGCACAGCAGGTGACGACCCAGCCTCCGTTCATGAAGTTCTAGAATACACAGATC
>CAURIB010000084.1:0-7617 GCA_963524795.1 uncultured Streptococcus sp. | reverse complement strand
CTTGAACTATTACTCTGATTCTTACCCTCTATTCGATTAGAGAAGCTACCTTCACGCTTTTCATTATTCCTTTCGTTCACTTTTAAGATCAGAGAAACACTCTCAGCGGTTCGCTGTTACCGTATCATTTCGTCGGTTTCCCTCCTCATTCTACGAGTACTATCCCATGAGCGGAGCATCTACTTCTACTTCGCTGATGCCTCAGCTCGTACAAGCAGTGATACCGCCTCAACGTGTGGTAATATTCTACTTTTGTACTAATAAACAAAAGGCAATAAAAATCATTTTAAAATGATACTGTGGAACGGAAAGATTATCACCACTTCCAAAAGAAACGACATCCATAACTCCAATTAAAATTACAATTGAAAATTCTCTGACATTAATCATCTAATTAACAAATCGTTACTTTCAATAATGGATAAGCTAATCTAAAATTTAAAATCTTTTTCTTTACTAATTCTATTACTAGCCAATATGGTATAAATTAAATGACCAATAAAAATGATGATAAAAATAACATAGCAGCCAGTCTTACAACTTACTACTTTTCATATGATAATTTACAAATGTCTTTCCAGCCACTCGATCTTTTTAAAATCCTTATTGTTATTGTGATCATTTCGATAGGAGTCTTGAGAAGAAGCTTTGTAAATACTTAGATACTGCTCCAGACTTGGAAGACGAAAAGTGATGCCTTCAATGTGAATAAGCTCTATATCCGATTCCGAAACTCCTGCAAAATCAAGTAAGGAATCGATACTTCCAAATTCAACACTTTCTCTATCCTTTTGGAATTCATGCTCATGAATATCTATTAAGACGTAGCCTAAGTCTTTCATCACTTTCATTATCTTGTCCCAGTCATAAATTCTGAGATGGTCAGGTGCTTCCCAACCTCTAGGGTCGCCAGGCACATGAATGTCAATGTCAGACGGCTCCCAATTTTCTTTCGTTCTAAACTCCAATCCCAAAGACCCCATCAGTGTCGGTGTAATTCCGACTCGATTTAAATGGAAACAAATGGTTTTAAATTCTTCAAATAAGAGACTCATGTTTACTCTAAACCTCAAATGCTAATTTCATCTAAATGTTCGTTATTTCTACTTTATTATATTAAAAATCTTCAATAATCTCAATTCGAAAAACAAGTCATAGAATCTAAGTAAAAAGATGAATCGCTTGCCTTGATAGTTAAAAATCAGCAAATCTTTTACATTTGCTGATTCAACATTATTTTTTGCAATTATAGAACTAAAGCTTTGTAGCTTTTATTCTAAGGTCTTATTTTAGGCTTCTTTTGCTTATGAAACGATTGGCTATCTAGATTATATCGTCGGATGCTACTACACTGCACATCTCTTAAAAGATTATTACAACGGCTTCCAAGGATATAAAATCTGTAATTATTTCCTTTCGAACATAAATTGATTCATTTCTTGTCACATTTTTTCTAAACTGAATGACTACTTGTTAAATTATAGAAAATTGTTGTTTGATTTCAGATAGTTCTTGTAACTTTCTTTCTAAAACCACTGGATTCATTTCATTTTGAACTGCAATTTCATAATACTTATCAAACTCAGGATGATTATTTTGTTTCGCAATCGCTAAAAGTTCTACAAAATATCCCCAAACATTATTATAGCTCCTTTTTGAAGTATAATCTTCTCTTTTCGGCATCCACTGTAGCTTTACAAAATATTTATAAAGTATCTTGCTCCATGTTTCTATATCATTGTCATAGCAAAAAAACTTAGTTTCAAACAAACTGCCGAAACGCCGGTCCCAAAATTTTACATTGTCAGGCAAATACCATGTATTACGAGTGTCACGACATATCAATTCTATTGCTATTTTTTTAAGTATTACAGCCGGTTCTCCGCCTGCCTACACAGTCATAACTTCCGGCAACCATGCCTTGTGCGCCTTCTTCTTTTAATTCTTCATAGGCTGTCTTGCTATCAAGCAAGACCAAAGCAATTTGTGCTCGATGACCAAAGGCCTTCCCAGCACTCAGAATTTTGTATTTTTGATAACTGCTCATACAATACCTCGCTATTTATATTTTCGTTGACTCCCTCAAACCCATACTATTTTGGATAGAGGCTATAAGTATTTTCTAATAACTTATATAGACTTATTTACATCTCTATCATCCCTACATAATACATACTTGAGCAAACTTCTGGGTCTAAATCAGGAAAATCTTTCACTGAGAGTCCCCAGATTACGTTTCCCTCTCGAATCCCTTTCTCTTTACATTTTTTCTCAAAATCATCTAAAGCTGCAATATAGTCTATTGCTAGTTCGCGTACATGACATAAGGAGCATTTAACAGAGAACCAGAAATCTTTTTTATCCAATTCTTCTAAGCTCATTTCCCTGCAAAAACCACACTTTAAGTTCTCGCTTGGTTTAGCACCCTGTCCTCTCTTCCATAGTGCCATTTCATTTTCATAGAGCTCATTATCCCAATAGTGTTCAAAATCGCTCTCTTCAAAACTTCCAATCCATACATAATAAGTTTTCATGTTTACCCCTTCACTTTAATTGTTACCTCCCCAGATATGTCTTCGTGCCTGTTCAATGACAAAAGCACTGACTGATACGAACGATAGTCCAAAGACTGGAAAGATAGATATGACCCAAACAAAAGGAATAGTTGTCATCCAAGAATAGGGAAATGGTTACCCATCAGTCCAAAAGGATGTTCATGATAAATGGTGCGTATAAACGTCCCCATATACAAGTATTGTTTAGCATGACTAAGACCTCAAACTTTCAATTTTACCATTCTCCCACTCTTGAATAAATTCTCTTGCCATATTTCTATCTGCAATGATCGTGACCTTAGTTAATCTTTTAAGTTTCTTATCTCGCATCCCATGAAAGATAGGATTCCTAATGTTTAGTTTTAGTTTTGAACAATCATAGTACCTTTCTTTAACAGTAATTTCTTCGATATCTTGAAGTTTACAGGTTAACTGTAAAAGGCTATTACCTCTACTGCCATAGGTATAATACTTGATAAGATTATTCTCATAAACCTCTAATTTTACACCACTTATGAAATGATGATAGCCCAAAAACCAAAGAAGGAGAGGACTTGTAAACAAAACTATTGCTATAATTATCTCATTTTAAAAAACACTATTAAAAGCCATCAATCGCTTTAATACCCACAAAACCATAATAGATAAGGCTATCATGGATGAAAATCCTAGTCTATTGAATTTAGACTTATGAGGATATTCTAAAATAAGTTTAGGCTTCTCTTGTACAAAATCCATTTCCATCTCTTCTCCTTAAGCTTCTTGAATCTATATTACATGTAATGTAGTACTTCCACTTAGTATCACATTTCAAGATAATTAATTCTCTTTTTTATGTTGCTTAAGCAATATGCTCTTATTTTTTGCTATTGAAAAATATGTTTTCTTCATCTCCTATTTTACTAGATTTCAGTCATTTTTGCTATTTTCCTACAAGAAAATAATGATTCTATCATAGTAAAATCTTTAGAAATGTGGATATTTTTCATAAAAAAGAAGCTAAGAATCATCTTGGCCTCGAGTTAAAATATTTTAAATTCAATATAAGCTTCGTCCAATAATTGATTTACTAAGTAGTTTTTCCAATCGTTCAGAAAGTGGAAGACATTTGCAATAGAATGTTACTAGGAGTTGGTTTAAAATTTTATTATCCTCTTCATTTTTTAGATAACATCTTCCATCATTTCTTTAACAAATGTTTTTATATCGTTTATATCTAAAATTGATGGATCTAAGTGGCATAAAAAGTGCCAATCTGCGGATTCTTTTTTTCTGCATATGATAGCTTCGCCATCTTCACTTCCGAAATAGCTTCTATCTACTTCAAAGCCATTACTTTCTAAGAAGTCCTTGATTTGATTATATTTGGTTTCTCTGTCTTCAACATAAGTTTTTACTTCTTCGTTGTTGACGACATAAGCATCTATTTTTGTAGCTCCTTCTATCACTTTATTATTTGTAAGGGATAGATTGGAAATTTCTTTCCAAATAATGTTTACATTTTCATCAGCTTCAAATGAAAATCTAGATAAAGGGGCAATATTTCCATTAAAGACAATTTCCATATAATCTGGTAGATTTTTAGGATTAAAATACTCAACTTCAATCTGATTTTCTTTTTCTAAAGTATACCCAGATATTTTGGATACAAATTCTTTTCCCTCTTCTAAGGACTCAAAAGCGACTAGGTCTTTTGAATAGTGATTTTGATACAATTCTAATAAGTACATCTCTACTCCTTCTGATTTTTAGACATTTATCCGCGTTTCGCTAACAAACTCACACACTAAACTTTATGAAGACTAGCCAATTTTTTCTATAATGTTTCCAAGTTTATCCAATACAAGACATGAATGATCATTTAGTGGAATTATGGGAACATTAACGAGTTCTTCAGCTCTATCCTTATTCGCTTTATCATTCCATGAATCATAATGGACACTAATTAAAAACTGACTAAAGACTCCTAATCCATTTTTTATCTTTATCTGATGATCTGAATTATCATTAGGTGAGACATAGACTTTTTCTCCTAATAATAGGGCTCCTGCAGAAAACCCTATAACTTTTGCCCCTTTATTCAGCATACGATCGATATAATTTTTGAACTCCTGATTGATATAAGTAGCTATATATTTTTCCGTATTTCCTCCACCGATGATGATTAGATCAGCATCTAAATAGCTATCAAAATTAATCTGCTCAGTGTCCAAAAGTAAGTAATCAGTGTTTAGATTAGGAAAATGGCTTTGGAAAATTTCCGTGTACTTTTTCATATACGGTTCCCAATTTTCTCGATAAACTGTAAAAATGACAATTCTTTCGATCTTCCTTGATGACACAATTTTATTAACAATCGTATGGTTCTTTATCGGCGGATTTCCACCCATTAAAAAAATTTGTTCGTCCAATCTTTCACACTTTCTAAAGATACATAAAGTTTAAACAAGTTTATTCACGTTTCGAAATTATAATTTCTTCTTAAAATGAATAATTCTATTTGCCTCCTGAAATCCAATATTGAGATGAAATCTTATAGAATCCGTATTCGTTAAAGTACAGTCACTTGCAAATTCCTTACATCCTTTATTTTTCGCCCATTCCTCACATTTTGTACAGAGATTTTTAGCAATATCCTTTAAACGATATTCCTCGTCGACAATAATCCCTTCTAAGAATCCAACAGGACTATATTTACAACCTTCAACATAATCAAATCTGAGTGAACATAGTGCTAGACCTACAATTGTGTCACCTTCAACTTCAGTAAAGATTGCAGTATTTTTGCCATTCATATATTTTTTTACTTCATCAATAGCTTCTTTATCGGTCAATTGGGGCCATAATTGTTTCATTAGTTTAGCCGTTTTTATAGAATCTTTTGTTATTCCATCCATATTGATGTTCCTCCGCAAATTACAAGAAAATGTTTCGAATCATGCTGTTACTTTGTTACTCATTGATTGATACCAATAGCATCCCCTTCTACTTTTCGACTGTCTCAGATCGGAAGAGCAGAGCCACACACTCAGCGGTTCGGGCTTACCGTATCATTTCGTCGGTTTCCCTCCTCATTCTACGAGTCCTATCCCATGGGCGAATCTTCTCCTTCTAGTTCACTGATGCCTCAGCTCGTACAAGTAGTGATACCGCATCAACATGGAACGAGTGAACACCAAGTATGTCAAGTAGTTGAGTTGTATGCGGAAACATATCCACTAAACTATTTAACGATAGCTTGAGGTTATCGTTAAAAGGTATTACCTCGGCAAACTGGAATTTTCCAGCTCGACAAGCTGGTTTTTAAGCTTTAGTTATCGGAATCCAAAGTTCCATTTTGTAGTCTTTGCTGTGCATATCACCTTCATAGTAATATTCAAAGTCAGGTTTTTCTGAATGAATATAGCCATGCTCAGGGAAGAATACTTCCATTGCATATTTCCACCCGTTATGAATGCACTCCGGAACACTTCCTACTAATTCTACAACTGCATACTCTGCTTCTTCCACTTCCAAAACATCTAAGCCCATACTTGTGGCTTTATCTACATCATTAACGATATAACCAGCCATATAATTTATTGTGCTTGAATTTTCCACATCATGGCAAACGCCCATACTTTGATCGCTTCCCAAACTTGCAAGTTCATCGTGGCTATATTTTTTATATAGCTTATTCCATACACTCGGACATAATGATGAATTGATGCTTTGTTCATTTACCCCTGCAACTGTAAATGCTTGTTTCTTTTGAATTGTAATGTTCATGCTTCTTCCTCCTCTTACACTTAGTGCTAACTGCACTCGTGATACTAATTTGAATGGTTTTCCATTTCTTACCTCAGAAGGAGTAAATCCATGAAAATTTTTAAAAGCTGTTCCAAATGAATCTGATGACTCATATCCAAATTTGAAAGCAACATCAATAATTTTTTCATCCGTATTTCTTAATATAACGGCTGCTTCCGTCAATCTTCTGCTTCTTAAATATTCTGAAAGCGTTGTTTCAGTCAGAATAGAAAACAAGCGACTGAACATTGAATACGAATATCCGGATAACTGAGTTACTTTCTTTTCATCAATTTCATCATCAAGAACTGTTTCAAGATAATCAATCGTATCGTTAAACGACTTGATAATATTCATTTCGATTCCCCCTTTCCTTCAGTTTATTTTAGTATAGAGGAAAATTTCTTTTCTTACCCTACAGTATCCGTACAAATTTTATAGGCTTCATCTCATAGAAACTTATACCTTGCTAAATTCAACAAACTGACGCTTGTTTGTCTCATTTAGCTTTCTTGGGTTTCTTTTCTGGCAGTTCCGCAAACATACCTTTCAGTAGTTCAGTAATCAAATCCATATCCTCAAATCTGTCGAATACATACATCAATGTCTTTGAACCCTCATACGGATAACGCAATTCTGAGTCTGCAAGAAGTTTGTCCGATGTCGGCGTTCTCTTTAAAAATAGTTCATTATCGCAAATGTCACCTATAAGCTTACCGTTAAAATATATAAGATATCCGCCCATCATGGATCTTATGACAATATCACCTGCTGCGGAAAAAATCTCACGTACAAATTCATTAAATTCATTCACTACGATTACCTCCTTCAAAATCAAATATTCCTTACTTTATGGCATACTCTTTCCCTATTTATCCTCAAAATTTCAGCAATCCATTTTCATCAAATTGAAAATTCGGTCCCCATGAAACTTCCCAATAGTATCCATCTAAATCCGAAAAATATGCGTGATACCACCACAGAAAAGTTCCTGTAGATCTTTTACAATTTTTCCACCTGCTTTTTCTTACTAATTCTATTACTCGCCAATATTGTATAAACTAAATAAACAACAAAAATGATAATAAAAATAAGATTAATTTTTAACACAAAATAGAGATTTAACAAATTTGCGAACGCATGAAACAATATACAGTAACCGACAGATTTCGTTTGACGGTAAAGAAGTCCTAAAACAAAACTTAAAAATAACGTATGTATAAAAAATAAAATAAAAGGAAATCCTTGATGACTTTCTCCAACTATAAACCAT
>CAURIB010000083.1:0-7641 GCA_963524795.1 uncultured Streptococcus sp. | reverse complement strand
CACCGTGCCTTAGCCGTTAAGAAACTTTTGGAGGTATTTCCATCATGGCAAAGCAAACCATCATTGTAATGAGCGACTCTCACGGAGATAGCTTGATTGTGGAAGAAATTCGTGACCGCTATCTGGGTAAAGTTGATGCCATTTTTCACGATGGAGACTCAGAACTCCGTCCCGACTCACCCCTCTGGGAGGGCATTCAGGTCGTCAAAGGTAACATGGACTTTTATGCAGGTTACCCAGAACGCTTGGTGACTCAACTTGGGCCTACCAAGATCATCCAGACCCATGGACACTTATTTGACATTAACTTCAATTTCCAAAAGCTTGATTTCTGGGCTCAAGAGGAAGATGCAGATATCTGTCTTTATGGTCACTTGCATGTTCCAAATGCTTGGATGGAAGGAAAGACCCTCTTTTTAAATCCTGGTTCTATCAGTCAGCCACGTGGGACCATCAGAGAATGTCTCTATGCTCGTGTAGAAATTGATGATAGCTACTTTAAAGTGGACTTTTTGACCCGTAACCATGAGGTCTATCCAGGCTTATCCAAGGAGTTTGCTCGATGATTGCCAAAGAGTTTGAACAGTTTTTACTGGAGCAAGAGGAAACCTTTTTAACTCCTGCTGAAAATTTGGCTGTACTCATTGATAGCCACAATGCAGATCATGCAATTCTCCTCCTTAGCCAGATGACCTATACCAGAGTGCCAGTAATGACTGATGAGAAAGAATTTGTCGGAACCATTGGACTTAGAGACATTCTGGCCTACCAGATGGAGCAGGGCTTGAGCCAAGAGTCCATGGCAGATACAGACATTGTCCATATGACGAAAAAGGATGTAGCAGTTGTGGAGCCAGACTATAGCCTCACGGATGTTTTGCATAAGTTAGTAGATGAGTCCTTCTTACCAGTTGTGGATGCAGAGGGGATTTTCCAAGGGATTATCACACGGAAGTCTATCCTTAAGGCTGTCAATGCTCTCTTGCATGATTTTAGTAAGGAATATGAGATTCGAAGCAAATGAGAGAAGGAATTTCAGCATTTTTAGAAGAAAAACAAGGTTTGTCTGTAAATTCTAAGCAATCCTATAAGTATGACTTGGAGCAGTTTTTAGATCTTGTGGGAGAACGAATTTCTGAGACAAGTTTAAAAATCTACCAAGCTCAACTATCAAATTTTAAGATTAGTGCCCAAAAGCGTAAAGTTTCTGCTTGCAATCAATTTCTTTACTTTTTATATCAGAAAGGAATGATTGGCACCTTTTATCGTTTAGAATTGCCGAAACAGGCTGAGAAAAAGCCAGGAAAGTCGGAACTTTTAGACCTCAGTTCTTTCTGGCAAAAAAGTGCCTATCCAGAGGGACGCTTGTTGGCCTTACTGATAGTTGAATTGGGCCTCTTACCAAGTGAAATTCTAGCCTTAAAAACAAGTGATGTGAACCTAGATTTTCAAGTGTTGAGAGTCAATAAAGCTTCTCAACAAAGAATCTTGAGCCTTCCCACAAACCTGCTTGCGGAGTTAGAACCCTTGATGGGACAGACCTACCTCTTTGAAAAATCTGGTAAGCCATACTCTCGTCAATGGGCCTTTCGTCAGTTAGAAGCCTTTCTAAAGGAAAAAGGTTTTGCAGATTTATCGGCTCAAGGATTGAGAGGACAGTTTATACTGAGACAAATTGAAGAAAAGGTTGACTTGTATGAAATCGCCAAAAAATTGGGATTAAAAACAGTCATGACCTTAGAAAAATATAGATAATGGATATTAAATTAAAAGATTTTGAAGGACCTTTGGATCTTCTTTTGCACTTGGTTTCAAAGTACCAAATGGATATCTATGATGTACCAATTACAGAAGTTATTGAGCAGTATCTAGCCTACATATCAACCTTACAAGCCATGCGTTTAGAAGTGGCAGGTGAATATATGGTGATGGCTAGCCAACTGATGCTGATCAAAAGTCGTAAGCTCTTGCCAAAGGTTGCGGAAGTGTCTGATTTAGAGGATGACCTAGAGCAGGATCTCCTTTCTCAGATTGAAGAATACCGCAAATTCAAGCTCTTGGGAGAGCAGTTGGAAGTGAAGCACCAAGAACGAGCTCAATATTACTCAAAAGCACCTACAGAGTTGATCTATGAAGATGCAGAACTTGTGCATGATAAGACCACGATCGATCTTTTCTTAGCCTTTTCAACTTTATTGACCAAGAAAAAGGAAGAATTCTCGAAAAACCATACAACCATTTTACGAGACGAGTATAAGATTGAGGATATGATGGTCATCGTTCGGGAAGCCTTGGTAGAAGGGCAACAACTATGTCTGCAGGATTTGTTTAAAGAAACCAAGGATTTACAAGAGGTCATTACACTCTTTTTAGCAACCTTGGAGTTGATTAAAACCCAAGAAATTTTCTTGATCCAGGAAGAGAGTTTCGGAGATATCTATCTCCTGAAAAAGAATGAGGAAAGTCAAGTAGAGCAAAGTCAGGCTTGATAGAGAGGAAGTATGAGTACTTTAGCAAAAATAGAAGCGCTCCTGTTTGTGTCGGGTGAAGATGGGATTAGGGCTCGCCAGTTGGCAGAGCTTCTATCACTTCCACCAACAGGAATTCAGCAAAGCTTAGAAAAATTAGCCAAAAAGTATGAAAAAGATCAGGATTCTAGTCTGGCACTGATTGAGACAGGTGGTGCCTACAGATTGGTAACCAAGCCTCAATTTGCGGTCATTTTGAAAGAATACTCTAAGGCACCCATCAACCAGAGCCTATCTCGAGCTGCCCTTGAAACCCTGTCCATCATTGCTTATAAGCAGCCTATCACACGGATAGAAATTGATGCCATCCGTGGAGTCAACTCTAGCGGTGCTCTAGCTAAGTTGCAGGCCTTTGACTTGATACGAGAAGATGGGAAAAAAGAGGTACTTGGACGCCCTAATCTCTATGTAACGACGGATTATTTCCTAGATTACATGGGCATTAACCACTTGGAAGAATTGCCCGTGATTGATGAGCTTGACATTCAAGCACAAGAAAGCCAATTATTTGGTGAAAGGATAGAAGAAGATGAGAATCAATAAGTATATTGCCCACGCAGGTGTGGCCAGTAGGAGAAAAGCAGAAGAGTTGATCAAGCAAGGCTTGGTAACTGTCAATGGCCAAGTGGTGCGTGAACTAGCGACTACTATCAAGTCAGGCGACAAGGTCGAAGTTGAAGGACAACCAATCTATAACGAAGAAAAGGTCTACTATCTGCTCAATAAACCACGCGGAGTGATTTCCAGTGTGACAGATGACAAGGGTCGTAAGACAGTTGTTGACCTTTTGCCCAATGTCAAAGAACGGATTTATCCGGTAGGGCGTTTGGACTGGGATACGTCTGGAGTTTTGATTTTGACCAATGATGGAGACTTTACAGATGAGATGATTCACCCTCGTAATGAGATTGACAAGGTCTATGTTGCACGTGTGAAAGGGATTGCCAACAAAGAAAATCTTCGTCCCTTGACTCGAGGGGTTGAGATTGATGGCAAGAAAACCAAGCCAGCTGTTTATGAGATTCTTAAAGTGGATCCAGTTAAAAACCGTTCTGTTGTACAGTTGACCATCCATGAAGGACGTAACCACCAGGTTAAAAAGATGTTTGAAGCTGTGGGTCTCCCAGTGGACAAGTTGTCTCGAACTCGTTTTGGTCATCTAGACTTGACAGGACTTCGTCCAGGAGAATCCCGTCGTCTCAATAAAAAAGAAATCAGCCAGCTACACACCATGGCTGTAACAACTAATAAATAATGAAACGAATT
Organism: uncultured Streptococcus sp.; assembly: GCA_963524795.1. Lineage (GTDB taxonomy): Bacteria > Bacillota > Bacilli > Lactobacillales > Streptococcaceae > Streptococcus. The sequence goes on along the minus strand of CAURIB010000083.1, from coordinate 3,847 downwards.
TTAATTGCGCCTGTGCGCTTTTATCAACGTTTTATATCTCCGGCTTTTCCGCCTTCTTGTAGATTTGAACCCTCTTGTTCAAACTACATGATTCAAGCTATTGAAAAACATGGCCTCAAGGGAGTCCTTATGGGACTGGCTAGGATATTACGTTGCCATCCTTGGTCTAAAACGGGTAAAGATCCAGTGCCAGATCACTTTTCATTAAAAAGAAATACCAAGTAAAAAGGAATCGTAACAGATTCCTTTTTACTTGATAAGAACTATGAAGTCGGAGGATTTGTGATTTCCACTACCCTTCTCCTATAAAAAGTGGTAAAATGGTTGAAAGAAAGAAGGGATTAAAATGACAATATTATTTTCTAAAATCAAAGAAGTAACAGAACTTTCCGCTATCTCAGGTCATGAAGCACCTGTACGCTCTTATCTTCGTGAGAAGATAACACCTCACGTGGATGAAGTAGTGACAGATGGCTTGGGTGGCATTTTTGGTATCAAACATTCAGAAGTTGCGAATGCACCACGCGTTTTGGTCGCATCTCACATGGATGAAGTTGGTTTTATGGTGAGTGAAATCAAACCAGATGGAACCTTCCGAGTAGTTGAAATCGGTGGGTGGAACCCGATGGTTGTCAGCAGCCAACGTTTTAAACTCTTTACACGTGAAGGACGTGAAATTCCTGTGATTTCAGGTTCTGTTCCTCCACATTTGACTCGTGGAACAGGTGGACCAACAATGCCAGCTGTTTCAGACATCGTCTTCGATGGTGGTTTTGCGGATAAGGCTGAGGCTGAAAGTTTTGGTATTCGTCCTGGGGACACAATCGTGCCAGATAGTAGCGCAATCCTAACAGCTAACGAAAAAAATATCATCTCAAAAGCTTGGGACAACCGTTACGGAGTTCTTATGGTTAGTGAATTGGCAGAAAACTTGTCAGGTCAAAAACTAGGAAATGAACTTTATCTTGGTGCCAATGTCCAAGAAGAAGTTGGACTTCGTGGTGCCCATACATCAACAACCAAATTTGACCCAGAAGTATTTCTTGCAGTTGACTGCTCACCAGCTGGTGACGTTTATGGCGGTCAAGGTAAGATTGGTGATGGAACCTTGATTCGTTTCTATGATCCAGGTCACTTGCTTCTTCCAGGTATGAAGGATTTCCTTTTAACAACTGCTGAAGAAGCTGGAATTAAGTACCAATACTACTGTGGAAAAGGTGGAACGGATGCAGGTGCAGCTCATCTGAAAAATGGTGGTGTACCTTCTACAACAATCGGTGTTTGTGCCCGTTATATCCACTCTCACCAAACACTCTATGCTATGGATGACTTCCTTGAAGCTCAAGCTTTCTTACAAGCCTTGGTTAAAAAATTGGATCGTTCTACAGTAGATTTGATTAAAAACTATTAAACAGAAAAGATGGAGGTAATAGGTATGGAAGAACCAAACCTAGAAACCTTGATACGGGATCTTTACAATCATGCCCGTCAAAACTTGAGTGAAGATTTAGTTGCTGCACTCCTAGAAACTGCCAAGCAATTGCACAGCACCAATGAGCGATTATTGGCGGTACGACTTTCAGGTTTAGTTACACTCGAACTACTCCAAAATCCCAAAACACCAGCACCAGAGTTAGTCAATCTGGCCCGCTTTATCCAAAAGGAAGAAGCTAGGTACAAGGGCGCAGCTGCATCTTCCATTATGATTGGAGAACTATTTAAAATGCTTTGATTCCATTGTGAATCAAAGCATTTTTCTATACGTTAGAAAAGATACTCTCGAGTAAGAGATGAAAAAACCACCTAAGTCAAGGTGGCTTCTTATCTATTAAATTTGTTCTGCCAAAACCTTTTCGGCCAGGTTCATAGCGTGGTCTGATACACGAGTGTAGTGAGAAATGATATCAATAAAGTTGACACCCGCTTGGGTAGAACATTCACCGTTATTAAGACGTTTGATATGTGTCTTACGAAGAACACGTTCCATATTGTTGATGTCTTCGTGACGTTCCATAAGGGCTTGAGCTTGTTCAAGATCATTATTTTCAACACTTTCAAGAGCATCTTTGACGAATTCGCTCGTTTTAAGATAAATCTCTGCTAGTTCTTCTAAGGCAGCTTCAGAGAATTGAACATTCTTGCGTTGCAAGTAATCATTAAGATTGATTAAAGCTTCGGCGTGGTCTCCGATACGTTCCAAGTCTCGTGAAGAGTCAAGGATGTTGGTTAAAATTTCACTTTCTTTTTGGCTCAAAGCTTCACCAGATAAACTAATGAGGTAACGAGTCAATTTTTCATCAATAGTGTTGATGGCTTCTTCGGTCTTATGACCTTTTTCCGCAACTTTTTCATTAGAATTGATGATATAGTCGTAAGAGAGGTCAAAGGCTTTTGCAGCGTAATTTCCCAAGTGTAAGAGTTCTTTTTTAGCATTTCCAAGCGCGATAGATGGAGCTTGCTTGATGAGTTGCTCGTCTAGGTAGAGAGCTTCGTATTTGACAACTTCATCTTCACCAGGGATGAGCTTGGTTACCAAGAAGGCAAGAGCTCCGATGAATGGGAACTGGATAATCGTGTTGGTAATGTTGAAGGTTCCGTGGGCAAAGGCAATGGTCATCTCTGGAGCCAGATGAAGGGCAGCTTCAAACCATTGGATTAAGGCTGTAAATGGAACGAGGAAGATGATACAGATAACAGTTCCGATAACGTTGAAGGCCACATGGGCACCAGCTACACGCTTGGCCGCAATATTAGCTCCTAAGGAAGCGATAATCGCTGTGATGGTTGTTCCGATGTTATCCCCAAAGAGAACTGGTAGGGCTCCCTGGAGGTCAATCAGATTGCTAGCGTAGAGATTTTGCAAAATACCGATGGTCGCTGATGAGGCTTGAATTAGAAGGGTTAACCCAGTTCCGACAAAGACACCCAGGATTGGATTTTTACTTAGCTCTACCATGTAGTCTTTAAAGACTTGTAAATCCTTGAGGGGCTCCATAGCACCACTCATAAGATTGAGGGCGAAGAAGATACCGCCGACACCAAAGACAATTCGTCCGATGTTATTGATGGTTCTATTTTTTGTGAAGAAGAGACAGACTGCTCCAAGAAAGAGCATGGGTAATGCGTAGTCTCCCAATTTAAAACCGATGATAAAGGATGTGACAGTTGTCCCGATATTGGCCCCCATGACAATCCCGATAGCCTGACGTAGGGTCAAAAGTCCCGCACTGACCAGACCAACCGTAATAACTGTAACCCCTGAACTAGACTGAATCAGGGCAGTCATTCCAATACCTACCAGAATACCAAAGAAAGGATTACTGGTATATTTGTCAATGTAATATCGAAGACGATCTCCAGCTGCTTGTTGCAAACCGTCCCCCATGGTCTTGATACTATATAGGAATAGTCCCAGACCACCTAAAAAGTGAAATGCAATTTCCTGCCAATTAATGGACATTTTCTTTTTCCTCCGAAAAATAATCGCGGAATCTCTCCCATTCTATTTTAAAGGATTAAGAGCAATCTAACAAGTAGTAAATGATCTTTTTTTAAGAAAAATGTTAAATTTATTCTAAAAATGGAGCTTGATTGTCTAATTTATATTAATTCTTCACTTCTATATAGTTCTTTTGGGACTCATGTTGACTCTTCATTTAAATAGCGTAAAATGGAGATGAACTATTCTATTATCTTTATTAGGGCAGCTACTTTTTTAAAACAAAAATAAAGCGCTTACTTTCTGGAAGTAAAAGGAGAAAAAGATGAAGAATCCATTTTTTGAAAAACGTTGTCGCTATAGTATTCGAAAATTGTCAGTGGGTGCCTGCTCTTTGATGATTGGTTC